>JAFOYK010000142.1 GCA_017424665.1 Oscillospiraceae bacterium | reverse complement strand
CTTCTTGCCCTTGCAGTAAGTGCTCCTAAAAACCCGGATGCGGCAAAAGCTCTTGCCTGCCTTGATGAACTTCGCGGATGCGAATGTCATTCCACCGTAATTCTTTCCCAGGTGGATACCCAGACCTTTAAAAAACTTGGCCTTAACCTCACCTGCGAACCGAAATATCGCAGCAAAAAACTTTATCAGGCATAAAAAGGAGGCTTTTTAATGAAATTCGTTTCCTGGAACGTAAACGGACTTCGTGCCTGTATGGGCAAAGGATTCATGGATTCATTCAGCGAAATGGATGCGGATTTCTTTTGCCTTCAGGAAACAAAGCTCCAGCCGGACCAGATTTCCCTTGAACTTCCGGGCTATTACCAGTTCTGGAACAGCGCGGAGAAAAAAGGTTATTCCGGAACCGCAATTTTTACAAAGCACGAACCCCTTTCCGTAAATTACGGAATCGATGTTGAACGCCACGACCACGAAGGCCGCGTTATAACCCTTGAATATCCGGATTTCTATCTTGTTGACGTTTACGTTCCCAACGCAAGACGCGACCTTGAGCGCCTTGATTACCGAATGGATTGGGAAGATTGCTTCCGCGAATACGTAAGTTCGCTCGATAAGCATAAACCCGTTATAATCTGCGGAGATATGAACGTCGCCCATGAAGAAATCGACCTTAAAAACTATAAAACAAACCGCGGAAACGCAGGTTTCACCGATGAGGAACGTTCCAAAATGACCGAACTTCTCGGAGCGGGCTTTGCGGATACTTTCCGTTTCCTTTATCCGGAAAAAGGCGATTCCTATTCCTGGTGGAGCTATATGTTCCATGCAAGAGAAAAGAACGCCGGATGGAGAATTGACTATTTCATCTGTTCCGAACGTTTCACCGAAAAACTTGAGGACAGCCTTATCTATCCCCAATATTACGGAAGCGACCATTGCCCGGTTGCGATAATCACAAAAGATTAAAAAACAAAAAGCCGTGCTCAAAATGAGCACGGCTTTTTTTGATGACTTTGTTATTTTTCTTCGGGGTTGGTAAGACGGGAAATTCCTTCAACGTCGGTTACGGGAAGGGAGAAAACGATTCCGCCGCCTTCGCTTTCAATTCCAACGTGTTTGATAATTGCACGCATGATAGCGGGTTTGGTTTCTTCGTTGGAAAGGATGAGAACAAGTTCTTTTTCGGGAAGAATGGAAATTCCGAAAAAGGTCTGTTCTTCATGAAGACCGGAACTTTTTGCGGAAATAACCGTTCCGCCCTTTGCGCCGGCGCTTCTTGCGGCACTCATGGCAACGTCGGAAAATCCGCGGTTAAGAATTGCGACTATAAGAGAATAGTTGATTTTGTTTTCCATAAGGTTAATTCTCCTCTTCGGTAAGGTCAGCGGTAAGCATTTTGAAAGACATTATTCCCGCAATGCTTTCAAGCGGAACGGTGAAGGCAATTCCGTGTCCGGGTTTTGAAAAATCAAGTTTTTTCGAGACCTGTTCAATTATTTTTTTGCTGTTTTCCGCTTTTACAAAGCTTAAAACAATATCTTTATCTGTTGCGCCAAGGCCGAGAACTTCAAGAATGCTCGAAGGAGCTGTTCCGTGTCCGTGGCAGATTACGTTTTGAAGAATTTTGTTTTCTCTGAAAATATCAAGAACGGCTTCACCTTTTCCTCGTGAAACTATGGTGAAAACAAGATCCAGCCGCTGGGTGCTGCAAATTGTTTCAATTCTTTCGTTTTGCGACAAACGGGACACCTCCTTTTATCTGGTGTAATCAAGTTCGATGATGGAATAGTTAAGGTCAAGCTGATAGCTTTCAACCTCTTCCTCGATATCCTCATAAAGTTCGGCAAGTTCTTCCGCTTCTTCTTCAAGAACATGCTTGGATTTGATGGCATAGACTGCGCCGAGGATCTGGATAGCAACAAGGGGAGTCATTGCGACCATTGCGACAACGCCGAAACCGTCCATAAGAACGTTTCCGCCGATTGCGGTGCAGGCGCCTGTTGCGAAAGGAAGAAGGAAGGTTGCGGTCATGGGTCCGGAAGCAACGCCGCCGGAGTCGAAAGCAATTGCGGTGAATATTTTAGGAACAAAGAAAAGAAGTCCGAGGGCAATTGCATAGCCGGGAATAAGAAGATACCAGATGGAAATTCCGGTGATAACGCGGAGCATTGCCATACCGACGGAAACGCTCATTCCGATCATGAGAGCGGTCATCATCATCTTTCTGGTGATCGCGCCGCCGGTAACTTCCTCTACCTGAACGGTAAGAACGTAAACAGCGGGTTCCGCCATAAGAATAAAGAAGCCAACAAGCATTCCGATGGGGATAATCACCCAGTTGAAATCAAGAAGAGCAAGAGCACCGCCCATAAAGCTTCCGGCGGGCATAAAACCGGTGTTTGCGGCGGTAAGGAAAATTACAAGACCAATGTAGGTATAAAGAACGCCCACAAGGGTTTTAATGACGGAAATTTTAGGAAGCTTAAGATAAACCACCTGGAAGAAAACATATACCGCAAGAATGGGAAGAAGGGCAAGGGCAACTTCTTCGAAGAAAACCGGGAAAGCGCGGAGATAGACCATTATTACGTCGCCGAAATTTGCAATTTCCGGAATAACGGTGGGGTCATAAGAAGCGTCGCCTTTTGCAAGCATTCCCATAATTGCAACCGCCATGATGGGGCCGACGGAACAAAGACCTACGAAACCGAAGCTGTCCGTTTCGGAATCGGCGCCTTTTTTAACGGAAGCAATACCGATTCCGAGGGCAAGGATGAACGGAACGGTTATAGGTCCGGTGGTAACGCCGCCGGAATCGAAAGAAACCGCAAGATATTCCGGTTTTGTAAAAAACGCAAGAACAAAAACGCCTATGTAAAGCATGAAGAACAGCCTTGAAAGGTCAAAACCGAAAACAACACGGATTACCGCGGCGGTAAGGAAAATTGCAACGCCGAAGGCAACCATGTAAACAAGGGTCTGGCCTACACTTACATCCATGTTAAAAAGGCTGAACATGGTCTGTTCGGGCATCTGTTTTCCAAGAACCTGAAGGTCGGGTTCAGCAATGGTAACAAGGAAACCGAGAAGGAAAGCGGTTATAAGGAATATTTTAAGGTTTTTAAGTTCAACAAGCTTGCTTCCAATCTGGTTTCCGATGGAGGTCATACCAACTTCCGAACCAAGCTGGAAAAGGGTCATTCCTAAAACAAGCAAAAAAGTTCCGGATAAAAAAAGCGCCAGAACGCCGAAAGGCATTGGTGCTATGGTAAAATGAAGCATCAAAACAATGCCGGCTACGGGAAGCACGGCTATTGATGTTTCTTTAAATTTTGAAATAAGTTCACGAAGCATGGAGGGTTTCCGCCCTTCTGTTTTGGAATTTATAATATAATATTACATATTTATATTGTAACTTATGTGATGGGTATGTGTCAATTTGTGATATTGTATGAAAATATTAACAAAAAAAGGTTATTATTCACAAACGGGGAATAAAAATTCATAATATTTCGGTTGACTTAGTTAAAAAGGGTTGTTATTATATTTATAGTGACTTATTCTGACCTTTTGGAGGATAAATTATATGAATTTTTGCGATGCTTTAAATAAACTTCCCGGAAAAGAAGAAAACGGCCTTTTCGGAAAGAATTTTCTCAGAACCTGGGACATGAGCGATGAGGATATCAAAGCGGTAGCAAGCGGAGCTTGCGCTCTTAAGGCTCTTCGCGACGGCAACGTTTCCCCGAAAATTTTCGATTCCGGAATTGCGGTTTCTATGTTCAGCAAAAAAGATTCCGGAATGGAAATTGCTTTTGCTTCCGGCTGCGACCTTCTCGGCCTTACCATAATCGGAATGGACAGAAAGCTTGGCAACAGCAACATTAAAGAAAACACCGCAATGGCTTCCTATATGGCAGACACCATTGGCGTTTGCGAAAGCGATTTTGTGGAAAAAAGTTCCAGATATATGAAAAGAATTGCCGATTCCGTTGAGGACGCGCAGAAAAACGGAGTTATTACCCAGAAACCCTGCGTAATAAACCTCGGAAGCGACGAGGATACTCCCGTTCAGACCATTGCAGATCTTCAGCATATGGCAGGAGTTTTCGGCGGAATTGAAAATCTTAAAGGTAAAAAAATTGCGGTGACCTGGGCATATTCCCCCAACGGAACCCGTTCTCTTGCATATCCCCAGGGACTTATTTCCCTTGTTACCCGTTTTGGAATGGACGTTGTTCTTGCTTCTCCGGAAGGAATGGATCTTATGCCCGACACTTACGAAAGAGCAGAGAAAAACGCTGAGCTTTCCGGAGGAAAATTCACAAGAACCGATTCTATGGAAGAAGCCGTTTCCGGCGTCGATATTGTTGTTCCGGTAAACTGGGCTCCTTTCAGCTTCCTTGAAAAGCGCACCGAACTTTCCGACGCAAACCTCGGAACCTATATCGACCTTCTTGAACACGAACTCCGCGAAAAAAACAACGAGTTCATCAATTGGGAAATCACCGAAGAGATGATGGAAAAAACCAAAGACGGAAAAGCTCTTCTTATGCATGACCTTCCCGCCGATATCACCGATATAAACTGCATCCGCGGCGAAATGACCGCCCAGGTTTATAACGCAAACCTTCAGAATCTTTTTAAAGAAGCCGGAATGCGTCCCTATGTTATTGCCGCAATGACAATCCTTGCAAAATCCGAAGACCCCAAAGCTGCTTTCGAAACAATTGCGGAAAGAGCAACCAAAAGATATTTTTAAGAAGTTGCGCATAAAATTTATAAAAAACGAAAGAAGATCCCTTTTAAAATGAAAAAAACTCTTGTTATTCTTGCCGCCGGAATCGGAAACAGATATGGCGGAGCAAAACAGATAACTCCCGTTGGCCCTTGCGGAGAAAAAATAATCGATTTTTCGATGTATGACGCTTACAAAGCCGGTTTTGAAAAAATCGTGTTCATAATCCGCAAAAGTTTTGAAAAAGATTTCCGCGAAGAAGTGGGCGATCCTGTTTCAAAATTCATGGAAGTTGATTATGTTTTCCAGGAAATCGATCCGGAATTTGCCGAAAAAGGAAGAACCAAGCCTTTCGGAACCGCCGAAGCCATTGGACTTTGCCGCGGACACGTTGACGGACCTTTTGCGGTAATCAACGCAGACGATTATTACGGAACACACTGTTACAGACTTATCGGAAACCTTCTTGATGAAATGGAAGGCGAAGGAAAATATGTGATGATGGGTTACCGCATTGAAAACACCATAACCGACAAAGGCCATGTTTCCCGCGGAGTTTGCAAAACCGAAAACGGAATGCTTGTTGAAATCAACGAGCGCACCCATATTGAAAAACGCGGAGAATGTGCCGAATATACCGAAGACGGAGAAAACTGGCATCCGCTTTCCGAAGGAACCCCCGTTTCCATGAATTTCTGGGGATTCAGCACCGATATTTTTGACCATATCGATGTTGCAATGGAAAAATTCAAAGCGGAAGAACTTGCCCGAAATCCGCTTAAAGCTGAATGTTATCTTCCCAGCGTTGTGGGCGAACTTCTTGAAAACGGAAAAATAACCGTAAAAGTTCAGGAATGTCCCGATAAATGGTTCGGAGTAACTTATAAAGAAGATACCCCGGCGCTTGTGGAAGCTCTCGCAAGGCTCACTGCCGAAGGCGAATATCCTTCCCCGATTTGGGGATAAAACAAAAACCGCTCGAAAGAGCGGTTTTTTTACGCTTTAAATTCAATTTTAAAACTGTTTTCCCGGTTGTTTTCGTGACCGATATCCTTTTCGGTGACAGTTCCGCCCATTTTTTCATAAAAACAAAGGGCGTTTTTGTTTTCGGGGTGGCAGCCGAGATAGAAATTTTCGATTTTATTTTCTTGGCAATGCCGGCGGATAAAATCGAAAGTTTTTCTTCCGATTCCTTTTTTCCTAAATTCCGGAAGAAGATAGAGCGACTGAACGTAGAGCGGGTCTTTGTGCTGAAGAATAAGGTAACCGGCTTTTTCTACGCCTGCGGTTATGAAAAAGACGGAATATTCTTCGGAATTTATCCACTGAAGATTTCGGGAATCGTGAAAAGCAAAATCAAATTCATCGATAAGTTTATCCGGATAGATTCCGCGGTAGGTTGTTGCCCAGACTTTTTGGCGAAATTCCGAAAGAAGGTGCGCTTCTTCCGGTTTTGCGAAAACAAAAGACACTTCCATTTTCATTTTCCCTTCAAAAGATTTTGCCTGAATTCATCTTTCAGGCCCAAAGCGATTTCGGAAGAAGTTCCGAAAGAAAGTTTTTGAACAAAACCGTGCTCAAGCTCTTCCGAAACCTCGGGAAGATATTGCCAGAAACGTTTCGGCATATGATTCCGGCGGCAAGTCGGGTCATATCGGCTTGCAATTGCGATATGGCGGTAATAATTTTTCCAAAGGTTGCTGTAAAAATTATCCTCCGAAGGGTCCGGAAAGTCAAGACTTTCCACCGGAATTATGGCGTTTTTTTGCGGGGTATGAATAAGCGCAGCCCCGTGCTCGGAATCAAAAATCATGAAATGCTCGTTTTTGATCCTTGCGCAGAAAAAACCTTTTATCAGCGGAAGAACAAAATGCTTCGGGTGTATAACGGCAACAAGGGCTCCGTTTGAATCTGAAAAACGGGCAAATTGGCGCCAATGTTCCGCT
>JAFOYK010000037.1 GCA_017424665.1 Oscillospiraceae bacterium | reverse complement strand
GCTTTCATAAGCGGAAAGTTTTTCCGCACCCTTTGCCGATGTTTTCCAGTAATACGGGGTCATCTGGAAAAGGGCAAAAATGTCCTCTTTCGTTTTGATAAGGGTCTCATAGCGGACCTTGCGGGTTTCAACGTGCTCAAAACCTTCGGTTTTGCCACCTTCCCCTCTGGGAAGGCTAAATAAAATCCACCTTCCTTTAGGCAAGGGAGGCTTACCCTCCGGGAAGGCTTTTATAAAGTAAAAACCCCGTGTTTTCGGAAACACGGGGTTTTTCTATGGAAATTATGAGGAAATGAAAAGGATTTATCCGAGGATAGCGCGGTCGGAAAAATGTCCGCCGACTTCGCTGAATTTTTTCATAAGGTCTTCAACGGTAAGGTTTTTCTTTTCTTCGCCGGAAACATCGTAAACGATTTTTCCTTCGTTCATCATAATAAGGCGGTTGCCGTGTTTAATGGCATCGCTCATGTTATGGGTGATCATAAGGGCGGTAAGTTTGTTTTCGTTGATGACTTTATCGGTGATTTCGAGAACTTTTGCGGCGGTTTTGGGGTCAAGAGCCGCGGTGTGTTCATCAAGAAGAAGAAGTTTCGGTTTGACCATGGTTGCCATCATAAGGGTAAGAGCCTGGCGCTGGCCGCCGGAAAGAAGTCCGACTTTTGCGGAAAGGCGGTCTTCAAGGCCAAGGTCGAGAGAAACGAGCATATCGTGATATTTTGCTCTTTCTTCTTTGGTAACTTCCCAGCCGAGACCGCGTTTTTTGCCACGGCGGGCGGCAAGAGCAAGGTTTTCTTCGATTTGCATATTAGCGGCGGTACCGGTCATGGGGTCCTGGAAAACACGGCCGAGAAGTGCGGCTCTTTTGTGTTCCGGAACAGCGGTTACGTCCTGGCCCGCAAGATGGATGGAACCTTCGTCGATGGGCCAGACGCCTGCGATTGCGTTAAGAAGGGTGGATTTTCCGGCGCCGTTGCCGCCGATGATGGTTACAAAATCGCCGTCTTCAAGATGAAGGTCGATTCCCTGAAGAGCCTTTTTCTCGGTGATGGAACCGGGGTTGAAAGTTTTATAAATTCCTTTTAAATCAAGCATTCTTTCCGGCCTCCTTTTCGCGTTTCATTTCCGCAATTTTAAGGCGGAGGAAGGAGTTTTTGAAGTTCTTTTTAAGATAGGGAACCGCAAGGAAAATCGCAACGATTATTGCGGTGAAGAGTTTCATATC
Source organism: Oscillospiraceae bacterium (assembly GCA_017424665.1). Lineage (GTDB taxonomy): Bacteria > Bacillota > Clostridia > Oscillospirales > Ruminococcaceae > UMGS1668. Next base: position 4,964 of record JAFOYK010000037.1, on the reverse strand, counting down.
GTTGGTGGGGAGTTTGAGCCAAAGGACAACGCCCATGATGACATAATAGAGGATACCGCCGATTACCGCGGAGGAAAGGCAGAGCCAGAAGGTCATGTGTTTTCCGAAGAAAGCTTCCGCAATAACTTCGCCGATGATGATGGAAGCAAGACCGATTACGATTGCGCCGCGGCCGATGGCAACGTCCGCAAAGCCCTGGTACTGTGCAAGAAGTCCGCCGGAAAGAGCTACGATTCCGTTGGAAAGAGCAAGAGCGAAAACTTTGCAGAAATTGATGTTGATTCCCTGTGCTTTAGCCATTGCCTGGTTGCAGCCGGTTGCGCGGATTGCGGAACCTGCTTCGGTTCCGAAGAACCAATAGAAAGCGGCGATGAGAGCAGCGGCAAAGATGAGAGCGATAACGATTGCTTCGTTAACGGTTCGAAGGGAAAGAACAAGGTCGTATTTATCGACGGAAACAGCCTGGTTAGGTTTGTTGCCAAGGATATGAAGGTTGATGGAATAAAGAGCGATCTGGGTAAGGATACCCGCAAGGATAGGGGCTATTCCGAGAGCGGTGTGAAGAAGGCCGGTGATAAGTCCGGCAAGCATTCCGGCAATTACGGCAACGAGCATTGCCGCCCAGGCAGGCCAGCCCATGATGATGAGCATTACGGTCACTGCCGCGCCGGTTGCGAAAGAACCGTCAACGGTAAGGTCGGAAAACTCCAAAAGCCTGTACGAAATGTACAGGCCAAGAGCCATTATCCCCCAAATTGCGCCCTGGGCAATATAGCCCGGAAATGCGTTTAAAAGAGTACTAATGTCGAGCATTATAAATTTTGCCTCCAGATAATGTGTTTTATTGGATGTGGTTTTCACCTCATCCGCCCCGCTACGCGATGGGCACCTTCTCCTCAAGGAGAAGGCAATCAGCTGAGAGATGCGTAATCTTCGGGAACGGAGATTCCAAGAGCTTCGCAGTTTGCCGCGTTGAAAAGTTTTTTAACTTCGGGAGCGTACTGAATTTCCATTTCGCCGGGGTTTGCGCCGTTAACAAGAATTTCGTATGCCATAACGCCTGCTGCGTAACCGATGTCGTAATAATCGATTGAAAGGGTTGCAATTCCGCAGCCGCCGCAAATTCCCGCTTCGCCTGCTACGATTGCTTTTCCTGCGGGAATTGCAACGTTTGCGATGGTTTCGGTGCAGGAAGCAGCGGTGTTATCGGTGGGGATATAAAGAACATCGGCTGCTGCGCAAGCGGCGGAGGTTACGTTTGCAACGTCGTTGGAATCTGCGAAGGTGAAAACTTCAACTTCATAACCCATTTCGGTGAGGTAGCCGGTGATAACATCGGACTGATATACGGAGTTTGCTTCTGCGGAACAATAAAGAATGCCTACTTTTTTAGCATCCGGGAAAAGTTCCTGAATCATTGCTGCCTGTTCATCAAGGGGAGCAAGGTCTGCGGTGCCGGTGATGTTGGAACCGGTTTTTCCGGACCAATCCGCAATTTCAAGAGCGGTTGCATAGTCGGTGATGGAAGTTCCGATTACCGGAATTTCTGCGGTTGCTGCAGCTGCTGCCTGAAGGGCGGGGGTTGCGTTACCCATGATGAGGTCAACGCCTTCTGCTACAAGCTGGTTGCAGATTGTTACGCAGGTTGCGGCATCGCCGGAAGCGTTCTGTTCAATGAATTCAACAGATTTTCCGTCTGCTTCAAGAAGAGTGAAAAGAGCTTCTTTAAAGCCTTCGGTTGCAGCATCAAGAGCTTCGTGCTGAACAAGCTGGCAGATACCGACGGTGTAAGAGTCTTCTGCGGCGGGTGCATCACAGGATGCCATGCAAAGAACCATTGCGAGAACCATGAGAATACTTACGATTTTTTTCATTTTCATTTCCTCCAAATTTTAAAAATCGGTACAAAAAAAAGCGATCCCCGGTTTTTGGGGACCGCCTTGATTTACACTTTTGCATAAATCGCAAAACAAAAGGGCAGAGGCCAAAAGCCATTTCAGGATTTTTTGCTGCGGGAATAAGCGCTCATAAATCGAGCGCTGCGATACATGAAATATTCATTTGCGAAAACTTTCATGTTCATCATTTCCGTAAAACCCTTTCTGACTTTAGTTTGCTTTTGATGTTTAAAAGTATAACGCTTTAAATGGATAAAGTCAAGGGCTTTTCAAAAACTTTTTTCGGGATTTTTAAAATTTTTCATTCTAAAGTGCGTCTTTATTATATTTTTAACGCGCCTCGGACTAATATAACATAAAAAGGTGCCCAAAGCAAGTTTGCGGCACCTTTTTATATATGTATTATAATTATATAAAGATTAGACTGATAGAATTATTATTGATTTTATTTTTCAGGGGGCACGTTTTTCAAGGAAAAGAGTGCCGCTTACTCCATCGGCGGTGATAACAACGTTAACCCTGCCATACTCTCCGGGAACAGTTTCGCTTACCAGGACGTCACCGTCTTTCCAGACCTTCCAACCTGTTCCGGAAACGGTAAAAGTAAAATCCGACACATAACCGGTAATACCGTCCACCTTTACGTAATTACGCTGAACGCGGTCCTCTTTGATACTCATTCCTCCGTTTGCACCAAAACTGCGGGAATTTTCATCCGCGGCAGGAAGAGTGATTTCTCTTACAACCTGATTGATATCATCGGGCCACTTATCCTGTGACAAACAGGGTGCAAAATAGGGTTTGCTGACTGAATCATCATTATACAAAATCAATACTTCTTCGCGCATATCTTCAGGAAGTACGTTGTAATGAGGTTTTCCGGCAGGCGTGCGGGAACCGTCCCACCCTCTTGCACGATGGTCACCGTCGCATGGGTATTGATATACAAACAAGAAATAATTGGGTGAATCGGCCGGTTCATTTTCTCTGTTTCTTTCTATATAACCTTCTGCCCACTCCTGCGGCGAATTTGCGGGAAAGAGCATATGCCATTCATTGTTATATTCATTTCTGGTAATTGTGGTAAGATCGATATAATGATAGACCCCGTCTATCTTAAAATAGTTAAAAACGTGTCCCCACTCGTTTGCGCTGAGTTCCACATAACCCTGTTCTTCCGTGTCACCTTTTACAATATAATTTGCAAGATTGCTTCCGCCGCCACAGTTTCCGGCATTTTGTTCGAATACTGTCCGGGCGGTTTTATTAACGCTCCAATTATATCCGCCATAATCAAAAGTTACAGAACCGCTGCCTGTTCTGAATCCACGACGGTATAAAAACTGTACCAGATCGGCGGGAGTAGATATTTTTTCCGCTACTTCATCCAAAGAAAGATCATTATCTATCATTTCCTGTATTTCCGAAGCACTGTATTGCGGCGGTGCGATTTTCAGCACGTCATCATAAAAATCAAGAATCGGATCATAAGCAACGGGCTCAGGTTCTTTGATATCCTCCGGTAAATCTTCCGGGCACGTTGCAGAAGATTCCGATTGGTCTTGTGAAACAATTTCATCCGGCGTTTCTATATTTAACGGTGCTTCGTTGCTTTGTTTGTCGCAAGACGTAAAAAACATACAGAGCACAAATGCCAAAAATAATGAGATATATTGTTTCATGCTTTTCCTCCTTAAAACAAAAAGCCTTGAAACTTCATGATTTCAAGGCTTTGTTGAAAACAAACGGATCTGATCCGCGGATTTTCTTTTTCTGTTTTTATCAGCCGATTGCTACGTAATCTGCGGGAGGAGTGATTCCGAGAGCGGCGCAGTTATCTGCGTTATATTTCTTGATAACTTCGGGAGCATAGCCGATTTCCATTTCGCCGGGGTTTGCGCCGTTTTCAAGAATTTCTGCGGCCATTTCGCCTGCGATGTAGCCGATATCAAAATAGCTGATGGAAAGAGTTGCAACGCCAAAGCCTTTGCATGCGTTTTCTTCACCGGAGATTATCGGAACACCGGCGGGAAGAGCAACGTTGTTGATGGTTTCTGCGCAGGAAGCGGCGGTGTTATCGGTGGGGATATAGAGAACATCGGAAGAAGCACATGCTGCGGAAACAACGTTAGCAACGTCGTTGGAGTCTGCGAAAGTGAAAACTTCGCAGGTAAGGCCGGCTTTTTCAAGTTCGGCAATAACAATGTTTGCCTGATATACGGAGTTGGGTTCGGCGGAGCAATATACGATACCGACGTTCTTTGCTTCGGGGAAGAGTTCGGGGATCATTGCTGCCTGCTGATCAAGGGGAGCAAGGTCTGCGGTGCCGGTGATGTTGGAACCGGTTGCGCCGGTCCAATCCGCAATTTCAAGAGCGGTTGCATAGTCGGTGATGGAAGTTCCGACTACGGGAATTTCGGAAGTTGCTGCTGCGGCTGCCTGAAGAGCAGGGGTTGCGTTGCCCATGATGAGATCGACGCCTTCGGAAACAAGCTGGTTGCAGATGGTGATGCAGGTTGCGGCATCGCCGGAAGCGTTGTGTTCGATGAAAGTTACGTCATCGCCGAATTTTTCGGTAAGGGCGGCTTTAAATCCTTCGGTTGCGGCATCAAGAGCTTCGTGCTGAACAAGCTGGCAGATACCGACGGTATATTTTCCGTCCGCTGCGGGTTCACTGCCGCAGGCGGCAAAAGAAAGGACCATTGCAAGGACGATAAGAATACTTACGAGTTTTTTCATTTTGATTTCCTCCAATTTAAAAAGGTTTTTAACAAAATCCTTTTTCATTGTTACTCATTATAGGACTTTAAAGCGATAAAGTCAATAGGCAAAACAAAGTTTTTTCGAAGTTTTTCAAAATAAAAAAAGGCGGAAAATTCCGCCTTTTTTTAATTTTATTCTGTAATTCCCGCGTTAACTGCCGCAATATCTTCTGCGGTTAATTCCGCGCGGGTTTCAGAATCTTCGCCGATAATGGCATCATTTTCATAATCGCTGCTTACAAAACAGCTGTTGAGCATAACCCAGGTCCAATATTCTTTTGCTTCGCCGTCTTCCTGCCAACTT
>JAFOYK010000104.1 GCA_017424665.1 Oscillospiraceae bacterium | reverse complement strand
CGGTCCGACCGGAAGAATTGCTTTCGGAAGAAGATAGACGAGAAGGACGAGCACGGTTCCGCCAACGTAGCGGATAGCTTTTTTCTTTGCGGGAATGTCGTCAATTTCAAAGCGGATAAATTTCGTTTCAATAAATGCGCCGATCGCAACGCCGAGAGCGAATCCAAAGCTTTTCCAAAGGCTTGTGTCATCAGCATAGATGAAAAGGAAAGGAACGAAAACCGCGGTGCTGATGAAGAACAAAAGCGGTTTGTGTTTTGCCTGTTTTCTGTAAATAAGCCAGAGAAGAAGCGGAAGGCCGAAACCGATTATATAACCGCCGAGAACGTCCATGGGCCAGTGAACACCGAGATAGAGTCTTGAAAGTCCGACCAAAGCAGGCATTACCAAAGCAAGAGTCCAGAAACGTTTGCGGTTAACAGCCCTTGCGATGGAAGTGAAAAAGTTTGCGGAAGCATGGGTGTGGCCGCTTGGAAAGGAATACCCCGGGGCGGTGTGTTCGCGAAGGGTCCGGATTCCCTCATAACCGATGGGCCTTTCAACCGCGAACATAACTTTAAGCGAACTTACGAAAAGATTTCCGAGGGAAAGGCACCAGCACATCCAGTAACCCATTTCTTTGTTGAAGCACCAATAGATAAAAGTTGCAACGAAGATTATGAAAAAATCTTCGCCGAGCATCGTTATGCCCTGAAAAATAATATCAAGAGCCGGGGAAGCAACGGACTGCACCGCCCGGATTATTTCTGCCTGAAATTCCATGATTTCACCTTCCTTAACCACAATATATCACAAAACGAAAAAGAATAAAAGCAAAAAAAGCTTTTTATTAGGTAATATTAAAAAATATTTAATAGATTTTAATACGCAAATATGATATTATGAGAAAAAGAAGCTTTCCGAAAACAGGAGGGACGCGAAAATGAAGATTCAGTGGACAAATTCCATGACAAAAAGGGCGCTTACATATATCGTTTCCGGTGCGGGAATAATCCTTGCCTATTTTTTAATGAAAAATTTCGGCGAGGTAAAAAACCTCTGGGATTCCGTAAGGGATATTCTTCGCCCGTTCACTGTTGGAATAATTTTCGCCTATCTTCTTAACGGCCCCCTTATGTTTTTTGAAAGAAAGTTTAGTTTTGTTGAAAAAACAAAGCCGAGAAGAGTCCTTAAAAGAGTTCTTGCGATAATTGCCGCATGGATAGCGACAATTGCTGTTTTAAGCGCGTTTTTCTATATCGTAATGCCCGATATCACCAAGAGCATAAACGTTCTTATAAACAACATTCCGCTCTATCTTTCCAACCTTCAGGCACTTGTGGGCGGAATTGCCGAAACTTATAAAATAGAAGCCCCATTCATCGATAATTTTCTTGAATTCAGAATCAGTTCCGAAGTTTTCGCAACAATTCTTAAAGAATACGGAAAAGACCTTTTGCCCCAGCTTGCGAACATCGCAAACCTTTCCGTACAGATCGGCGGAATTGTTTTCGATGTCGTAATCGCGATAATCCTTTCCATATATATCATGTTCAGCAAGGAAATTCTTATTGCTCAGCTTAAAAAAGCCCTTTATGCTGTTTGCAAGAAAGAAACCGCTTCCGATATGGTAAGATTCGCAAGAGAATCTCACAGAATTTTCAGCAGTTTCATCAACGGAAAACTTCTGGATTCGCTTATAATCGGAATTCTTTGCTTTGTCGGAATGAGTATTATTGATTTTGAATTCACAATGCTCATAAGCTTCATTGTCGGCTGCACAAACGTAATTCCTTTCTTCGGACCCTTCCTTGGCGCAATTCCATCAATCCTCATTCTTCTTATGGTGGATCCTTGGCAGGCGCTTTGGTTCGCAATTTTTGTTTTCGTTCTCCAACAGCTTGACGGAAACGTAATCGGTCCGAAAATTCTTGGCGACAGCACCGGACTTCCCGCCCTTTGGGTAATGTTCGCAATTCTTGTCGGCGGCGGAATTTTCGGAATTATCGGAATGTTTGTCGGGGTTCCCGCTTTTGCGGTAATCTATAAATTCACCAAGGAATACCTTGAAAAGAAACTTGAAAGTAAAAATCTTCCGGAACAAACGGAAAGTTATAAAGTTATAAAAGGCATCAAAGAATTTGATGACGTTGAGAAAGGAGCAGAAAAATGAAAACAAAACGCGTTTTTTGGATAGTACTTGATTCGTTCGGAGTTGGCGAACTTCCGGACGCAAAAGATTTCGGAGACGAAGGAAGCAACACTCTCAAAGCTTGTGCGGAAAGCGGAAAACTCAACATTCCCAATATGATAAAACTTGGTCTTGGAAACATTGAAGGAGTTTCCTGCATCGAAAAAGCCGGAAAACCTCTCGGTGCTTTCTGCCGTCTTAATGAGGTAAGCAAAGGAAAAGATACCACCACCGGACATTGGGAACTTGCGGGACTTGTTTCCGAACAGGCTTTCCCCACCTATCCGGAAGGCTTCCCGGAGGAAGTTATCGAAATGTTCAAAGAGGCAACGGGCCTTGACGTTCTTTGCAACAAACCCTACAGCGGAACCCAGCTTATTGCCGATTACGGCAAAGAACATGTTGAAACCGGAAAACCTATCGTTTACACTTCCGCAGACAGCGTTTTCCAGGTTGCCGCCCATGAAGATGTTATTCCCCTTGAAAAGCTTTATGAAATCTGCGAAAAATCCAGAGAATTCCTTCAGGGAAAACACGGCGTCGGAAGAGTTATTGCAAGACCTTTCGCAGGAGAATATCCGAATTTCTACCGCACCGGAGGCCGCCACGATTTCTCTCTTGTTCCACCGAAAGACACCGCTCTTGACGTTCTTATGAAAAACGGATTCGCCACCATCGGTGTTGGAAAAATTTACGATATCTTTGCCGGAAAAGGCGTTTCCGAAACTTACAGGACCGGCCCCAACAAAATCGGAATGGAAAAGACCGACGAACTTTTTGAAAAGGATTTCGAAGGCCTTTGCTTCATAAACCTTGTGGATTTCGATATGGTTTATGGCCACAGAAATGACGCTGAAGGTTACGCAAATGCCCTTAACGAATTTGACGAATGGCTTGGCGGATTCATGGAAAAAATGCACGAAGACGACGTTCTTATGATAACCGCGGACCACGGCTGCGACCCCGCAACCCCCTCCACCGACCATTCCAGAGAATATATTCCGCTTCTTGTTTACGGCGCCGGAATTAAAGCCGGAACCGACCTTGGAACAAGAAAATGCTATGCGGATCAGTCCAAAACAATCCTTGAAATTTTTGGAATTACAAATTCCGAAACCGCAGGCGAAAGCTTTTGGAAAGACATTGAAGCATAATAAAAAAGCAAGGGCGGAAGTTGTTTTTGCCCTTGTTTTATTTAAAATTATTTTTAATTATTATACTTAAAATTATATAAGAATGGAGATTGAGGCTTTTGAACAGAATTGTAAAAACGGGATTTTGTTTATTTTATGCGCCTTTCTGCTTGTCGGTTGCTCT
>JAFOYK010000175.1 GCA_017424665.1 Oscillospiraceae bacterium | reverse complement strand
GCGGGCAGATTATATAGCTTTGTTTTCCCTCTTTCGAAAAATTGCGGACAAAATTGAACGCCCTTTGGGAAAGTTCCGGGGTTACAAGATAGGTTTTTACCGGAATCCGGTTTTTCGGCATTTCATCAAGCACCGAAACGTCAAGGTCGCCATAGAGAACGAAGGCAAGGGTTCTCGGAATGGGCGTTGCAGACATAACTATGGTATGGGGCGCGCTTCCTTTTTTGCCAAGGGCGGTTCTCTGGCGGACACCGAAACGGTGCTGTTCATCGGTTATGATAAGACCGAGATTTTTAAATTCAACGTCTTCCTGAATAAGGGCATGGGTTCCGGTAACGACGGTTATTTCTCCGGATTTTATGGCGGCTTTGACCGCGTTTTTTTCGGAAGCTTTCATGGAACCGGTCAGAAGGCCGACCTTGATTCCGAATGGAGCAAACATTTTTTCAAGGGTTATTTTATGCTGGGCGGCAAGAACTTCCGTCGGCGCCATCATTGCGCTTTGGAAACCGTTTTTCGCCGCAAAATACATGCAGGAAGCGGCAACGGCGGTTTTTCCGGAACCTACGTCGCCCTGGATAAGGCGGCTCATAGGAACGTTTGAACACATATCTTTTTTGCATTCGGCTATAACGCGTTTTTGAGCACCGGTAAGTTCAAAACCGAGAGATTTTTCAAATTCATCCGTGCTCAAATTTTCAAAAGCGTTTCCGTCGGCGGTTCTGTTTTTCCCTTTAACAAGGCTCATTCCAAGGGTGAACGCAAGGAATTCTTCAAAAATAAGGCGCTTTTTGGCTTTTTCAAGCGCTTCTTCACCGGAAGGGAAATGGATGTTTCTTATCGCTTCCGCTTTTGAGCACAGGTTATATTTTTCAAGAATTCTGGTGCTCAGAGTTTCTTTGATAAGGCTTCCGCAGTTTTCCAAAGCGGTTTTCATCTGGGTGGAAACCATTTTTGAAGAAAGTCCTTCGGTAAGCGGATATTGCGGAAGGAAGCCGCTTTCTTCGGTTTTAATGACAACGGGCGAATTCATTTCGCCGCCGGTCATTCTTCTTGTAAAATCGCCGTAAAAGATATATTCTTCGCCGATTTCGAGAGCATCGACGGTATATTTTCCGTTGAAAAAGGTTATCAGCAGATCCCGCTCCATATCCGTTGCCCGGACTTTTGAAACGGTGAGACCTTTTCGGATTGGCCTGGTGGGGCTTTTTTGGGTGACGGTTGCGCGAATTGCGCAAGGGTGCTCATCGGAAGCATCTTTTATGGTAAGGCTTCCGGTAAGATCGAGATATCCTCTCGGATAATGCTCGAGAAGTTCGCCCACGTTGGTTATTCCGAGCTTTTCATAAACTTTCTGTCTTTTTTCGCCAACGCCTTTAAGCGAAGTGAGCGGTGAGCTTAAATCCATAAAAACGCCTCCTTTCCCATTATGTTTTAATCTTACATCATCTTTCAAAAAAAACAAGGGCTTTTTTGTTAACAATATTTTATAAATAAAAAGCGGCGGAGGCAAGCCCCCGCCCTGCTTTACATTTTCAGCGTTTTTAAATATTCTTTCTGTTCTTCGGTTATTCTGTAACTTTCGATCGCTTTTTGAATGGCTTTGTTGTGAGTCCATTTTTCAAGGGCGCGGTTTTCGATGAAAGGCAGAACCGCATCATATTGCTTTGCAAGAGCCGTTGCGAAATACCAGGCCTGCATCATTTTGATATAATATTCTTCGGATTTTATTTTTGCGACCCGCTCGGGATATTCTGCGGAAAAATCATCGCCGAGGAAATGCTCCATAAGCATTTTTATTCCGAAGCGGACGGAATAGGTGTCTTCAGACGAAAGCCATTTTTCAATATGGCCGGGCAGTTTTTCTTTGTTTTTCCCGAAAACTTTCGGCGACAAAGAATCGCAGGTTGCCCAATTATCCACAAAAGGCAGAAATTTTGTAACAGCCTCGGCGCAACCGTCAAAATCCGTTATAAATTCCAGCAAAAAGGCGTGGAGATTGTTTTCCTCATAAAATTCGTGGGGAAGATTTTCGAAGAAGATTTTTGCTTCCGGGGTTTTGGAAAAATCCTTCGTGAATTTTCTTAAAAGGGGCGTTCTTATTCCGATTATTTTTTCCTTCGGAACCGTCGGCATAAGTTTGCTTTGAAAATCGCGGTAATTTTCATCCGCCATTGAAAAAAGAATTTTCTGCAAATCGGTCATTGTATCACCTCTTTTGTCGTAATTATAACACTAAAAAAAGAATTTTTCACCTTTCCGCCGCACGAAAACGCAAAAGAATCCCTCCACCGTGCCATAGGGCAACGGTCCCCCTCCCTTTGACAAGGGAGGCAATTAAAAAGAAAAACACCGCGGTGGCTCAATTCCGCGGCGTTTTCCGTTTTCAGTAAAGACTCTATGGAACAGCGGCAAAACCGCTTTTTTCAGCTTTCTTTGTGCTCACAGCAGCTGCATGCGCAGCCGGTGTTTCTTGCGCTGCAGGAGCAGCCTTCGGGGCAGCCGATGCATTTTTTGCCGCTTTTCTTGGCTTTATAAACATACCATGCGGCAAGACCGACTATTACGGCAATGATTACGATTATAATAATATCTTTCATAATGACTGTTCCTTTCTTTTGTTATTTAAGCTTTTGCGGCTTTTTCCTTTTCAAGACGGCTTTCGGAAGTTGCGCAAAGATATACTATGACAGAAGCCATTGCGGCAACGGTCACGATTCCGGGAACGAATCCTGCGCCGAAAGTGCCTTCGGTGATAAGGGTTCCTATCTGATAGACGAAGAACGCAACGGTATATCCGGTTGCCATCTGGAGACCGATTCCGCCCCAGAGCCATTTTGCGCTCTTCATTTCGGAGTTCATTGCGCCGATTGCGGCGAAGCAAGGCGGAGTGAAAAGGTTGAACATAAGATAAGCAAGGGCGGCGGCTTTGGTGATTGCGAAAACGCCCGCAACTTCCGCGCCGGCGCCTTCCATAAGGGCAAGTTCTTCGGTATCGATAAGGTTTTCAAGGCCGACAAAGCAGACCGCGAGAGTTCCTACAACGTTTTCCTTTGCGATAAATCCGGTAACTGCCGCTGCGGCAAACTGCCAGGAAAGAACGCCGACTATCGGAACAAGGAGATATGCAACAGGATTTGCGATGGAAGCGAGGATGGAAGCATCCGCGCTTTCGGCGACCTGGAATCTCCAGTCGAAGGTCTGCATTATCTGAACAGCGGTGTTGCAAAGAAGGATTATTGTTGCGGCTTTTACGATATATGCCCAGCCGCGGCTGCACATGGATTTTACCGCTCTGCCAAGGCTCGGAACCTTATATTCGGGAAGCTCCATAATGAAAAAGGATTTTTTCGCCTTATATGCCGTGATTTTATTTATAAGAAGAGCACAAAGCAAAATTATTACAATTCCCACAAAATACATTGCTGTTCCCACCCCTGCCGAATTGGGGAAAAACGCCCCCACG
>JAFOYK010000185.1 GCA_017424665.1 Oscillospiraceae bacterium | reverse complement strand
GGAGGAATTTTTATGAACATTATTAAAAAAATCAACTGGAAAGCAAGAATCAAAAACCCCGTTTTCTGGACTACCGTAATTCCTGCGGCGGTAAGCTTTGTTTATTGCGTGCTCGGCGCTTTCGGAATTGTTCCGGCGCTTACCGAAAGCATGGTGCTCAACGTAACAAGCGCAATTATCACCATGCTCACGACTCTTGGCGTGCTCATCGACCCCACCACCGCCGGAATTTGCGATTCCGCCCTGGCGATGACTTACGATGCGCCGAGAAAAGACTGTGAGGAAGAATGAAAGCGAAAATCGGGCTCGATGCGGGCCATGGCGGAAGTTCTTCCGGAACTTATTCGGTAAATTCGGTTAAAGACGGGCTTTTTGAAAAAGATTTTGCACTTGAACAGGCGCTTTTAATTGAAAAACATTTGCTTCGAAACGGATTTTCGGTTGCCATGACAAGGCGAACGGACAAAAACCCGGGAAATGTAAGCGAAAGGGCAAAGTTTCTTGCAAAGGAAAATTGCGATTTTTCCCTTTCGATTCATTTTAACGGTTTCGGAAACGAAAGCGCAAACGGAACGGAGGTTTTTGTTCCTTTTGCGGAAAAATTTGCCGGAATCGAAGCGGGTTTTTATAAAACCCTTGGAGAAAATTTTAAAAGAAGGGCGCCTTTCGCAAGAAGCAGCAGCTATTTTGACAGAAACAGAATTTTTGATAAAAAGCTGAACACAGAAACAAGGCGCTTTGAAGCGCTTTCAAACGAAAAAGATTATTTCGGTTTCATCCGAACTTCATGGGAAGCGGGAATTTCTGCCGACCTTCTGGAAATTTGTTTTCTGACTAATCCGAAAGATTTTGAAAACTATATTAAAAATCGCGAAAAAATTGCGGAAAACATCGCCAAAAATATAGTCGAAGCATTCGGCGAAAAATTTGTTTCAGAAAAAGAACCGGAAAATTCCGAAGAAAAACCGATTGCAAAACCGAAAATAGCAGGAAAAGTCAGAAACAGCGGAAGCAAAAGGGACGTTTTAAACTGAATAAATTTTGCCCCGGAACAAAAAATAATTCCGAGGTGATAAAAATGTCGAAAGCGAAAAAATATAATCCGCCCGTTCCTCATAACGGAAGAAAGGCGAACGATTGGGAAACCTTGCGCCCCTATGTTGAGATGGCGGCACCGCCAAGAGGAGATAATATTTCCGATAAAGCCGGAAGCGCAAAAATCGACCCCAAATGGGGATTTGGTTACCAGGCGGAACTTTCCGGAAACAATTCGACCTTTTCTCCGGATGAAAAATGAACGAGAAAGAGTTTGAATTTTATCTTAAACAAATTGCGCCAAGCCAAATAGAGTTCCGAAGCGAAGCGGCAAAGCGCGGCGAAAGAATGTCGCCCCAATGGATGCCGGATGACATCGGAACAGAAAGTTTTGATAAAGGCGGCACGGCACATCTCAGAAAAATCAAATAAAAAAGGCACCCGAAAGGGTGCCTTTTTACTGTTAAAACTTTCAGCAAAAGAAATTTACAACTTCAAGGAAAAGCTCTTCCGCTTTTTCTTCGTCGCCGGAGTTTCCTTTAACGTTGATTATATAGTAAACGCCGTCTTTCATGATATAACCGTCGTAAGAGAAGGTGTAATCAAAAGCTTCGCTGCGAAGATAGGAAGTGATTAAAATATCTTCGGGATTAATGGGAACAGTTTTTACCATAAGGCATTGTTCGCCGTTTTCAAGGGTAACGTAACTTTCTTCGGATTTTACCGGAACGTGGTAGTCGAATCCGGAACCGTAATGCTTTATTATATACGGATTTTCAATAAGCATGTCAGCTGTGATGTTTATGCCCATTCCTTCGTAAAGATAGCTCGAATGCATATTTATATCGCTTATGGAAAATTTGTCTTTGTTCCCTGAAATATTAAGAAAAGTTGCGGCGTGTTCGTAATTAAGATTCGGAACAATGAGTTTTTCGTATCCGATAAGCGATGCCGCTTCCGCAGGACTGTCATAAAATACGGTGCTGTAATGTCCGTATGTTTTGTGAAAATCACAGGAATCGGGGGCGGTTTTAAAACATTCGGAGCATCCACCGGAAAAATCCGTTACGCGGGAAAGGCGTTCCTCAAGTTCGTGGAACCTTTCGCCGAAAACGCTTTCCGGAAGATAAACGGGTTCCGCTTCTTCAATATTGTATGAATATACTGTATATTCTCTTCCGTAATTCGTTTTATAAATTTTTTCGCTGTTTCCGAGGAATTTGAATTCAATCATTTGTGCAACAACGGCAATTCCGCTTACCGCAAGAAGGCAAACGCAGGCCGCAAGGGCAAGCCATTTTTTAAGCGGAACAATTTTTGCGGTTTTTTCTTCGGAATAAACTTCCGTAATAAATTCCTCATCGATTTCGCCGAGGATTTTTGTGAATCTTTCTTCTTTCAAAGTTCAAAACCCCTTTCTTTAAGGTGTTTTTTAAGTTTCGCTCTGGTTCGGTTAAGGGTGTTTCGGATATAAATTTTGTTTTTGCCGGTTCGTTTTGAAATTTCTTCGGCGCTTTCAAAAAACCAATAGCGCGCGACGAAAATTTTCCGTTTTTCCTTCGGAAGCGAAGCAAGAAACGCGTTTATTTCTGAAACAAGTTCCGCTTCCTCGATTTTTTCTTCAGGGTTTTCGCCGCCGGAAACAAATTTCGAAATTTCGTCAAGAACTGCAAAAGTTTCGTTTCCGCCGCGCTTTTGGGTGTTTTTCCTGCGGAAATTATTAAGGGCAATGTTCCTTGAAATTTTTCCGACAAAAGCGGGAAGATTTCCCGGGCGTTTCGGCGGAATTGAGTTCCAAACCACAAAAAGGGTGTCGTTTAAACATTCCTTTGCGTCTTCTTCGCTTCCAAGAATGTTTTTGGCGATGGAAATGCAAAGCTTGCCGAATTTTTCTTCCGTTTTGGGAATTGCATCTTCGCTTCGGGAAAAATAAAGCTCAATTATTTTTTCATCTTCCATATGAAACCGAAACCTCCTTTCAACTGAATTTTCAATTTTTTGGATGCGCTCATCAACCT
>JAFOYK010000166.1 GCA_017424665.1 Oscillospiraceae bacterium | reverse complement strand
TTCTTTCCGAACTTAAAATAAAGCACCGCAAGACAATGGTAAGCGCTGTTCAGGGCGATGATATAGAATATAGAATTTATCTTCATAACGGAGAAAAACATTATTTTATCTATCTTGGCAAGACGAATTTTGTCGGCGACGGAAGCCTTGGAATGGGCGGAAATGCCAGTGAAATTATAAATTCCGAAGAAATAATCGCAAAGCTTGATGCGCTTTTGGCGGAAAGGGATTAAAATGTATTTTGTAATTTTCGGGCTTCCGGTGGCGGCGGTTTTTGCCGCTTTGCAAATTTTCCTTTGCAAAAAATACGAAAAAAAGATGATAAGATTAATTCCGCTTTTCATAACTCTTGGAATAATTGCTTCCCTTGGAATTTTGCTTTTGGACCCGGTTTCTTCCGCTCTTGCTTATTACATCGATTGGGGAGTTTTGGCGCTTGTTGTTTATCTTGTGGTCGGCGCAATCGGTTCTGCAATGGGAACGGCGGCCGGCTGGGTGATTTATCTGATTTTTAAAAAGAGGAAGCAAAATGAAGCTTGAACACGCTGCCCTTTGGGTAAAAGACCTTGAAGGGGCGAAGGATTTTTTTATAAAATATTTCGGCGCATTTCCAAACGAAGGCTATCACAATGAAAAAACAGGTTTTCGCTCATATTTTCTTTCCTTCGACGATGGCGCAAGGCTTGAAATAATGAGTTCCCCGCTTTTTGAAGAAAGCGAAAAATCAGTTTACCGAAGCGGCTACGCTCACGTTGCCATAAGTCTTGGCAGCAAAGAGGCAGTAGATGAACTTTCCGAAAGGTTCAAGGCGGACGGATTCGAAATTTTGAGCGGGCCGCGAACCACCGGAGACGGTTATTACGAAAGCGCAATAATCGGTTTCGAAGGGAACGTTGTTGAAATTACGGAATGAAATTAAGGAGACAAAAAATGAAGAAATTTGCTTTGATAATTTTAGCGCTGATTTTTGTTCTTTCCGGTTGTTCAAAACCGGCTCAAGAAACGGAAAACCGTTCCGAAGAACCGGTAATAAGCGAAGAACCTTTGCAAAAACCGGAAGAAGTTCCAAAGGAAAAAGTTTATAAAAGTGCTGACATAACATTCCCGGAAAATCTTTATGATATGACCCCGGAAAGTTTTGCAAACCGGGATAACGACGAATATATAAAATATCTTTATAAAATTCTTTCTTCCACAAACTGGCCTGGGGTAACCGGAATAAGTTATTCCGAATATTTCGGTTTTGAATCCGCGGAAAATTTCAGCAGTAAAATTCTTTATAACGTTTTTTGCACCGCGGCAGAGGATTATTATGATTGTTATCATGTTTCCGATTTTGAGGTTGTGATTCCAATTGACGACATTTTTAAAGTTCTGGATAAATATTTTTATAATTACAACCTTAACACCGACGAAATAGGAATCAATTTTGAATATACAGGTGAAGGAAAATACATTAAATCCCCGGGATTTATCGGAATTTATCCAAGCGTCGGAGTTTATTATGACATTGAATCCGTCACAGATAACGGCGACGGAACAGTTACCGCTGTTATAGCGATGGAAAAAACGGTGGAAGAAGGATATGGTATTGTTTCCACCGGAGAAATAGAATCCCGCCATGTTTTTAATTTTAAACCGGAACAAAACAGCTGCAAAATAAATTATTACCGGATTGAAAGATGAAAAATTCCGCTTGACAAAGCCGTTTTTCGGGGTTATACTGACAATAGATTATTATCGGAAAGAGGCGGATTTTTAATGTACGAGGAAATTAAAAAACTGGCCGAAACCATCGGTTTCGAAGAATGTAAAGAAATTCCCGCAAGACTCATTCCCTGCGACCCTTCCCTTCGCCGTTTCTGCGAACAGAACCTTTGCGGAATGTATCACGCAAGCTATATGTGCCCGCCCGCAATGGGAAACGCCGCAACTTTAATTGCTCAGCTTCATAACTTCAAAGACGCCCTTATCTTCACCAAAGAATATCAGATTGCCGATCTTACCTGCCAGGAAGGTTACCTTGGCCAGCAGATCGCCCACGAAAGAAGAAGCCAGCTTCTTTGGAAATCCATGCAGAAAATCGGATTTGATTCCAAAAACGCAAGAGTTCTTGCCGCAGGCGGCTGCCACCTTTGCGAAGAATGCGGAATCAAAACCGGCGAACCTTGCCGCCATCCCGATACCGCAATTCATTCCGTAAGCGGTTATTGCATCGAAGTTGCAAAACTTTCGAAAACCCTTGGAATTGATTTTGTCGGCAAAAACGGCGGAGTTGTTTTCTATACCTTCGTTCTTCTTAAATAAACTACATAAGAAAAACAAAAGCGGTGCCGAAAGGCACCGCTTTTTTATTTCTTTTTGAAAAGTCCGATTATTCCAAGCACAAACGGAACAACAAAGGAGAAACCGAGCACCGTTAAAACGGATTTTAAATCCAGCGGGACGGTTTTAAAAACCGGGTTAAGAGCGGGTATATAAACCGTGCTCAAAACAATGATTGCGGAGGAAAGAACCGCGAAAATCAGCTTTGAGTTGTTTAAAAAATTGATTTTAAAAAGGCTTCGGTTTTCGCTTTTACATTCAAAAACATGGATAAGCTGGGTGAAAACAAGGGCGAGGAAGGCGGCGGTCCTTGCGAAATCAACGTTTTTCGTAAAACCGAGCACGGTTGTGAAAGCGCCGAGCACCGAAAGGCCAAGAAGAATTCCCCGAAGAATTATCGTTTGGCCAAGGCCGTTTGAAAAGACGGATTCGCTTCTTTTTCTCGGTTTTTCAAGCATAACGTCGTCCTGGGGAGGATCAAAACCAAGGGCAATTGCGGGAATTCCGTCCGTAACAAGGTTCACCGTTAAAATCTGAATTGGAAGGAGCACCACCGGCATTCCCATGAGCATTCCAAAAAACATTGTCACAACTTCGCCGATGTTGCAGGAAAGAAGATAGCGGATAAATTTGCGGATGTTGCCGTAAATAATGCGCCCTTCCTCCGCGGCGGAAACAAGAGTGGAAAAATCGTCATCAAGAAGAACGATTCCCGAAGCTTCCCTTGTGACGTCCGTTCCGTTTTTACCCATGGAAACGCCGATATCCGCTTCCTTAACCGCCGGCGCATCGTTAACTCCGTCGCCGGTCATGGCGACAATGTTTCCGTTTTTCTTAAGGGCGCGCACTATTTTAAGTTTATGAGCAGGGGTGACCCTTGCAAAAACGTTTTTATGCTCAACGGTTTCGGAAAAATCGGCTTCGGAAAGGCGGTCGAGTTCCGCCCCGGTTATAACTTCCGCTTTTTGGGAAGCTATGTTAAGGCTTTTTGCAATCGCAAAGGCGGTTTCCGGGTGGTCGCCGGTTATCATAACCGTTCGGATGCCCGCTTTCCTGCATTTGAGCACCGATTCCGCCGCGCCTTTTCTCGGCGGATCTATCATTCCGAAAAGACCGAGAAAACAAAGTCCTTCTTCGGAAATTTTGTCGGAAGAATCCTCCTTATAAGCCAAAGCGATTACCCTAAGGGCGCCGGCGGCCATTTCTGAAAGCCGGTTTTTGATGATTTCAAGCCCAGCGGTGCTCAAAGGGGTTTATTTGCCATCACAAAGCTTTGTTTTACAAAGGGGAAGA
>JAFOYK010000112.1 GCA_017424665.1 Oscillospiraceae bacterium | reverse complement strand
GCGCGAAGAGTTTCGCTTCCGGTTTTCTGTCCTTTGGTCTCTTTTTTAATTTCATCCCCACGGTTGGCAACGTCTTTTGCTTCGCCAATCTGTTCATCCCCGAAAATATGGGGATGGCGAACTATCAGCTTTTGGCAAATCTCGTTGCAAACATCGTCAAAATCAAAATTGCCCTTTTCTTTTTCCATCTGGGTGTGGAACACAACCTGCAAAAGCACATCGCCCAATTCTTCCCGAAGCATTTCGGGGTCATTCTGGTCGATTGCTTCCACCGCTTCATAAGTTTCCTCGATGAAATTTTTGCGGATGGAGTCATGGGTCTGTTCTTTATCCCAAGGGCAGCCGTTCTCGCTTCTTAAAAGCGACATGATTTCAAGAAGGTCTTCAATAGAATACTTTTCTTTTTTAATAAAATCACTGCTCACGGCGCGGCTACCCCCTATTTTAACTCAACAAATGCATTTTTTCAAGTACTTTAGCGATTTTTTCGCCCTTAGGAATCATTAAAAAATCTTTTTTTGTAATTCCTTTGGTCAAAAGTATCGACAAACCGTAGATTACGACCGCAACGCCGATTGCTCCGACGGTCGCAAGCTTTTCGGAAAGAAGAATGTCAAACAGATAATAAGAAAATTTAGCGCCGATTCCGCAAAGCGTTCCGCAGAAAATGGGAAGCAGGAAAGTCGCGTAAAGATTTATCTTTATCTGCGCGTAATGATTTATAGCTATTATATCTATAATCATTATTATAATATAGCAAACAAGCGAACCGTAAGGAGCCGCCTGGATGTTAAGGCTCGGGATCGCAACAAAAACGTAGTTTACCGCAAGTTTTACCGCCGCACCGATAAGCATGAAAATAAGCGGAAGGCGTTCCTTGCCGATTCCCTGAAGAATGCTGTGGCAGGAAGCGCAGGTGCAGACGAAAATAACGGTTATTCCCATAACTTTTAAAAGCGGCGAAGCAATTTCAACTTCGTTCATTCTCATGGGATAAAGAAGCGAAAGAACTTCGTGGCTCATTACGGAAAGGCCGATTCCCGCGGGAACCGCGATAAGAGTGGTAAGACGAAGTACCGTATCCACGGAATTTTTGATTCTGTGCCGGTTGTGGGAAGTCCATGCCGCCGCAACGTTGGGAAGCGCCGCGGTTCCGAAAGTCATGGCAATGGTCGGAACAAGGTTAAAAAGCGTTACGGGCATACCGGAATAAACGCCGTAAAGGTAGTTTGGAATTCCTTCCAGTTCAAGTCCTTCCGGAAGAAGTCCGGAATACATTTCCAGAACGGCGAAATGGTCGAGGCGAATTGCATATTCCATTCTGTTCATAAGCGAAACAAGGTCGATAAGGTTCGTGATGTTTGTGGAAAGGGTCGCAAGACAGACCGGAACGGAAATGGTTACAAGGGTTTTAAGAAGTTTCTTTTTGGAAGTTGCCTCCGGCGCATCGTAAAGTTCCGGCTGGGTGATTCCGTCGCCTTTGAAGTGATAATGCACCATCAGATATATCATTCCCACCATAGTGGAAATCATAACACCGGCAATTGCCGCAGCAGCGGCAACCGGCGCCAGCGCGGAAGTTTCCGAAAGTCCTTCCGCAGAAAGTCCAAGGTCGATTCCAAGGAATTTTCCGGATTTGGCCGCTTCGGAAAAACCGAGAGTTGTGACAAGAACGGTAAGCGCAAGACCGATTACAACTTTTACAACAGCTTCAACAACCTGAGAAACCGCGGTGGGATACATGTTGCGAAGTCCCTGATAATATCCGCGGTAAGCGGAAGTCATGCAAAGGAAGAAAACCGCCGGCGAAAGGATTATTACCGGAAGAAAAGCTCCCGGGTTTCCGCAAACGGTTCCCGCAAGAAATTTGCTTCCGAAAAGCATAACAAGGCTTCCGGCGGTACCTGTCACAAGAAAGCACGTCATGGAAATCTGGAAAATTCTTCTGACGTCGCGATATCTTCCGAGAGTTACACATTCCGAAACCATTCTTGCAACCGCAACGGGAATTCCCGCTGTTGCAATGGTATAAAGAGGCGTGAAAATAGTATAGGCGGTGTTGTAATAGCCGAAACCTTCGCCGCCGATTATATTCATAAGCGGAATTTTATAAATCGCGCCTATAACTTTTACAATTATTGCCGCAACGCTGAGGATCAGCGCGCCCTGCAAAAAATTCTGTTTTTTGGAACTCAAAAGCTGTTCCCCTTTCGTTCAGAAAAAGTCAAAACAGTGACCGGAAAGAATTCTTTCCGGTCACCGTTAAAAGCGTCGAAAAAGTTTTAAAAATCAGATCTGTTCAAGAATCTTGGGAAGATAATAGCTGATTTTGTCGAAAACTTTGCCAATATCAATGGTTTTATATTTTCCGTCACGGTAAAGAACATCTCCGTCGACCATGGTGAGAACAACGTCGCTGGACTGTGCGGAGAATACGATGTTGGTAAGAACGTCGTAGCAAGGAACAAGATGCGGTTTGTTGAAATCAAGAACAACAAGGTCTGCTTTGTTGCCTTTTTTGATAACGCCGGTGTCAAGTCTGCCCTGGGATTTTGCGCCGTTTACGGTTGCCATTTTGAAAAGTTCTTTAACGGAAACGTTGTCTGCGTCGCCGGTGTTTCCGCGGCAGATCATTGCGGCAAGATGCATTTCCTCAAAAATGTTGAGGTTGTTGTTGCTGGAAGCGCCGTCGGTACCGAGGCAAACGTTGATTCCTGCGTCAAGCATCTTTCTGATAGGAGCAAAACCGCTGCCGAGTTTCATGTTGCTGGAAGGGCAATGGGTTACGGAAACGTTGGGATATTTTGCAAGAATCTCGATGTCGCCGTCCTCCACCCAAACGCAGTGAGCAAGGTTTACGTTGTTTTCGAAAAGTCCGCATTTTTCAAAATACTGCGCAGTGGTCATTCCGCGGTTCTTTTTGCAGTTTTCGTGTTCAACTTTGGTTTCGTCCATGTGGATATGAAGGCGAACGCCGTTGTCTTTTGCGTAAGCCGCAACTTCTTTTACAAGAGGTTCGGTGGAAGTATATTCGGCATGAAGGCCGAATTCTTCAATAAATCTGCCTTTGCTGTGGCCAAATTTCTTTACCATTTCGTCAACGGGCGGGAAATATTTCTGTTTTTTAAGAGGGGTTCCGTCAAAGCAGATGGGCGGGTTGTCAAAGTTACATTTGATTCCGGATTCACGGACAACTTTTTCAGCAACTGCATCATAGAAATACATATCGGAGAAAGAAGTGGTGCCGCAGGCGATCATTTCAGCCATTCCGAGAAGTCCTGCCCAATAAATGCTGTTTTCGTCCCATTTGGATTCAAACGGGAAGATTTTTTCTTCAAGCCATCTGTGAAGCGGAAGGCCTTCGCCGTAACCGCGCATAAGACCCATTGCTGCGTGGCAATGGTTGTTTACAAAACCGGGAATAAGAACTTTTCCCTGGCCGTCATAAACTTCGCCATAGCCCCAATCGGGTTTTTCAGTGGAAATATAATCGATAACGCCGTTTTTGGTGCCGATATAGGCATGCTCAACGGTGTTGAGATTTTCGTCGATATAGGTTATGTCTTTAAACAGCATTTCAGTTTTCCTCCTCCAGAACTTTTACTGCGGTATGGATAAGAGCTTTAAAATCTTCTTTGATGGAAGCGCAGGTCTCGTTAACGTCCGCGCCGGAAAGTTTTTTGTTTTCAACTCCCGCCGCCATGTTGGAAACAACGGAAATTCCAAGAACTTTCATATTGCAGGCCGCTGCCATGATTGCTTCCGGAACGGTGCTCATGCCGACAACGTCTGCGCCGAGAACGCGGAGCATTCTGATTTCAGCGGAAGTCTCAAACTGCGGGCCGGGCATATATGCATAAACGCCCTGCTGAAGTTTTTTGCCGCCTTCCGCTTCAAAAGCGCCCGCAACCCTGTTGCGAAGATACTGGGAATAAGTATCGCTCATATCGAAGAAACGGCTTCCGCCGAGGATGGAAGCATCTTCGCCGGTAAGAGGTCCTTCGTTAAAGAATTTGATGTGGTCGGAAATAAGAACAAAATCTCCGTTGCAATAATCGGTGTTGATTCCGCCTGCGGCATTGGTGATGATGATCTTTTCGATTCCCATAGCTTTAAATACAGCAACGGGATATGCGCATTCCTTCATGGAATTTCCTTCATACTGGTGAAGTCTTCCGTTCATTACCGCAACCGGAATTTTAT
The DNA here is from genome assembly GCA_017424665.1 of Oscillospiraceae bacterium. GTDB lineage: Bacteria > Bacillota > Clostridia > Oscillospirales > Ruminococcaceae > UMGS1668. Next base: position 236 of record JAFOYK010000112.1, on the reverse strand, counting down.
CAAGGGTTCCGATGATGAGAACGCCTTCGTGGTCGGGGTTTGTGGTGGAGTTCCAGCGCGGGATGTTTTTGTAAGGAATTCTGGTCGCGTTTTCAATTTCTGCGGAAATGGGGTTAAGTCCGCTTCCAAGAATAATGGCAATTTTCGGGCGTACCCTTGTCTGCGCAAGGATATATTCCGCGGAACCTTTGATCTGGTTATACGTCATTTGTTTTGCCTCCGTTTATGTTATCAGT
>JAFOYK010000067.1 GCA_017424665.1 Oscillospiraceae bacterium | reverse complement strand
CTTCCGATCTATGATCCTTACCAACGTAAAAGAAACCACCAGCCCCTATACTTTCCACATTGCATCTGACGCTCCTCAGGCAATTCTTCCTACTTTGGGACTTGAAAAACTTTTTGCAGGAAACGAAAAAGTTACCATTGCTCTTCCGCTTTCCATCCTTACCGCTGTTCTTGTTCTTGTTGTTCTTGAAAAAACCAAATTCGGTTTTGAACTTAAAGCAACCGGTTTCAACAAAAATGCAGCAAAATATTGCGGTATGGCAGAAAAGAGAAACATCATCGTAACCCTTATGATTTCCGGTGCGATTGCTGCTCTCGGCGCTTCTTTCCTTTATCTTACCGACTTTGAACAGTGGTCCTGCACTTCTTCCGCAGTTCCCGCAATGGGCTTCAATGGAATTGCAGCAGCATTCCTTGGCGGTCTTAACCCCATCGGAACCATTTTCTCCTCTTATTTCATCCAGCATATCACCAACGGCGGCGCATTTGTTGATAAAACCATGTACTGCTCTCAGATTTCCGATCTTATTTCCGCTATCATCATTTATCTTTGCGGATTCGTTTTCTTCATCAAATATGCAATGAACTATCTTATTGACAAAAACGAAGAAAAACAGGCTCTTAAAGCAAAAGCAAATACCCAGGAAGGAGGCGATAAATAATGTTATTGCTTCTTCAGTATACACTTATTTTTGCCTCTGTTCTTATTCTTGTTGCGCTTGGCGGATGCTTTGCTGAACATTCCGGTGTTATCAACCTCGGTCTTGAAGGTATCATGGTAATGGGTGCTCTTGGTGGTGCTCTTATGATGAGATATGCTCCCGACAGTTTCGGCGCATTCGGAATGATAATTTGCGTTGTTATTGCTGCAATGATTGTCGGTGTTGTATATTCTTCACTTCTTGGTGTTGCATGCATTAACTTTAAAGCAAACCAGACCATCGTCGGTACTGCAATGAATATGCTCGGTACCGCTGCAGCAACCGTTATCGTTAAAGCAATCAACACCGCAACCAACCCCAACGACGTTTCTTCCACCATTCAGTATGTTGACGAGAAAAAAGCATTTATTGTTAACATCGGAAGTTTTGAATTCAGCTGGTTTATGGCGATTGCTGTTATCGGTGTTGTAGCTGCTTACGTTGTTCTCTATAAAACCAAATTCGGTCTCCGTCTTATGGCTTGCGGTGAACATCCTCAGGCAGCAGACAGTGTTGGTATCAACGTTTATAAAATGCGTTGGGCCGGTGTCCTTATTTCCGGTATGTACGGCGGTCTTGGCGGTATCTGCTATATTCTTTCCGGTGTTTCCGAATGGAAATTTGAAAACGGTGTAGCAGGTTTCGGTTTCCTTGCTCTTGCAGTTATGATTTTTGGTCAGTGGAAACCTTCCAGAATCGCTATGGCAGCACTTATTTTCGGTTTCTTCCGCGCACTTTCCAACGTTTATTTCGGATTCCCGCTGCTTGTTTCTCTTGAAATTCCGGGTTCCATCTACAACATGCTTCCTTATATCATTTGCCTTATTGTTCTTGCATTTACTTCCAAAAAATCCAGAGCTCCTAAAGCAGAAGGTATTCCTTACGATAAAGGACAGAGATAATTTATTTATCAAAAACATAGAAACAGCCGTAAAGCTTAAAAACTTTACGGCTGTTTTTGTTTGACATATTATTTTTTAGGGATGAAAGCCGGATTAAAAGCATAATAGTTTTTGCTGTTAAGGCCTTCAAGTACCCGTTCAAGGCTTTCGCCAAAACGTTGATAGTGAACAATTTCGCGTTCACGAAGGAATTTTATTACATCGCGGACGTCGGGATCATCGCAAAGGTTAAGGATGTTATCGTAGGTTTTTCTTGCTTTCTGTTCGGCACCCATATCTTCGTGAAGATCTGCGATAGGGTCTCCGGTGGACTGGATAGTTGCGGCGTTCCACGGAACACCGTTAGCATCAACAGGGTAGACACCTACCGTGTGATCGACAAAATAGGGGGCAAAGCCGCTTTTTTCAATTTCACTCATGGAAAGATTTCTTGTAAGCTGGTGAACAATGCTTGCAACCATTTCCATATGACCGAGTTCTTCGGTTCCGATATCAGTAAGAGCAGCCTTTACTTTATCGTTAGGCATTGCGTAGCGCTGGTTAAGATAGCGCATGGAAGCACCGAGTTCACCGTCGGGGCCGCCAAGCTGTGTGATTATAATTTTTGCCATTGCAGGGTCTGCTTTTGCAATTTTAACCGGGTGCTGAAGTTTCTTTTCATAGATCCACATACGTCACACCTCCTCGTATTCCCAAGGCCAGGGACCTTCTGTCCATTGCCATTTGTTTTGACCGATATAGTCTTCATGCCGGAGCATTCCGAATTTTTCGGTATACTCTTCGGCGGCTTTTCTTCTCATTTCGAGATGTTTTTTGTAAAAATCAAGCGCTTCGGAACAATCGGGGTGAGTATCGAGGAAAAGTGCGGTTTCGGTAAGAATAAAATCACATGTTGCAATTCTTGAAAGAAGTTTTTTCTGTTCGTTCATTCTGTTGCCTTTCTGCCAAGATAGGGCAGATCCAGCGCAGGAAAGAGGGTTCCGCGCGAAAAAGCTGTGCTGCTGTCGTAAACCTGACACCAGGGCTGCATAGGAACTTTTGCCATCGCAAGGATTCCTTCCTCGGTGCCGCAAACACAGGAAAAATCCATGTTGCCGTTGTTTTCCATATTATCGTTCTCCTAAAATCAGTAATACACGTTTATTTACGTGCATGACATACTATGCTTTTGCCGGAGACGGGGGGAATCAAATTATAAAAAAAGATATTTTTGAAATAAAAAACTGAAAAACAGAATAAAAATTAAAAAATTTTTGAAAAAGTATATTGCAAAATATTAATATTATATTTATAATATATAATATATAAAAGCGCAAATTAATTATAACTTCATGGAGGAACAAGACATGCCTGAAATCACTTATAAAATCACCGAAGAATGCGGTGTAATTTCCGAAAACTCCCGTGGCTGGACCAAAGAACTTAACCTTGTAAGCTGGAACGACCGTCCCGCAAAATTTGACATCCGTGAATGGGCTCCCGACCACAGCAGAATGGCAAAAGGCCTTACTTTCACCGCAGAAGAACTTGGCGAACTTCGCAGAATTCTTGAAAACCTTGATCTTCCTACCGAAGATCTTCCGGACTGATAAAAAGTCCAAAGACAGACTTTAAGAGATTTGTCCAATAACGGGCATTTCCACCGATTTTAACAAAAACGGGGAACTGTCCGTTTTTTATGTTTATTTATTCCGGGAATAATCCCATTAAGGAAGGAAGAAAAAATTTGATTCGTGAAGATTTAAGAAACGTTGCAATTATTGCCCACGTTGACCACGGCAAAACTACCATCGTTGACGAAATGCTCAAACAGAGCGGTACTTTCCGTGATAACCAGGTTGTTGAAGACCGCGTTATGGACTCCGGTGACCTTGAACGTGAAAGAGGCATTACTATCCTTGCAAAAAACACTTCCGTTCATTATAACGGAGTTAAAATCAACATCATCGATACTCCGGGACACGCAGACTTCGGCGGCGAAGTTGAACGTGTTCTTAAAATGGTAGACGGCGTTATCCTTCTCGTTGACGCAGCGGAAGGCCCCATGCCTCAGACCAGATTTGTTCTTCAGAGAGCTCTTGAACTCAACCATCCTGTAATCGTTGTTGTCAATAAGGTTGATAAACCCGACGCAAGACTTGACGAGATCGGCGACGAGATCCTTGAACTTCTTCTTGATCTTGATGCTTCCGAAGAACAGCTTGAAAGCCCGATGCTTTTCTGCTCCGGCAGAGAAGGTACCGCTTCTTTTGATCCTTACACCAGAGGAAAAGACCTTAAACCGCTCTTTGATACCATCCTTGACCATATTCCCGCACCGGAAGGTGACGAGGAAGGTCCTCTTCAGATGCTTGTTTCTTCCATCGACTATAACGGTTACGTAGGAAGAATCGGTATAGGCAGAGTTGAACGCGGATGCCTTACCCCCAACAAAGACGTTGTTGTTACCGATTACCACAAAGAAAAAGCAGACTATAAAGGCAGAATCGGTACTCTTTATCAGATTGAAGGCCTTTCCAAAGAAACTTGCGAAAGCGCTTCCGTTGGTGATATTGTTTGCATCAGCGGTATCCCGGATATTTATATCGGCGATACCGTTTGCGCACCTGATGCGGTTGAAGCTGTTCCTTTTGTAAAAATCAGCGAACCTACCGTTGAAATGACTTTCTGCGTAAACGACAGTCCCTTTGCAGGAAGAGAAGGTAAATTTGTCACCAGCCGTCAGCTTCGCGACAGACTTTACAGAGAACTTCTTAAAGACGTTTCTCTTCGTGTTTCCGATACCGACACCACCGATAAATTCTCTGTTTGCGGACGCGGTGAGATGCATCTTTCCATTCTTATTGAAACCATGCGCCGCGAAGGTTATGAATTCGCAGTTTCCACCCCTAAGGTTCTTTATAAAACCATCAACGGAAAACTTCATGAACCGATCGAACTTCTTTCCATCGACGTTCCGGAAGATTGCGTAGGCAACATTATGTCCGCAATGGGCAACAGAAAAGGTGAACTTACCAAAATGGCTCCTTTTGGCAGCCGTATGCGTCTTGAATTCAAAATTCCCGCACGTGGACTTTTCGGTTACAGAAACGAATTCATGACCGATACCAAAGGTGAAGGTATTATGAGCTCTGTTTTCGATTGCTATGAACCTTATAAAGGCGATATTCAGCGCCGCGCAACCGGAAGCCTTATTTCCTTCGAAACCGGCGAATCTATCACTTACGGCCTTTTCAATGCTCAGGAACGTGGCCAGCTCTTTATCGGACCCGGTGTTCCTGTTTACGAAGGAATGGTCGTCGGTTCTTCTCCGAAAGCAGAGGATATTGCGGTTAACGTTTGCAAAACCAAACACCTTACCAACACCCGCGCTTCCGGTTCCGACGATGCTCTCCGTCTTGTTCCTTTCAAGAGAATGAGCCTTGAAGCTTCCATCGAGTTCCTTAAAGACGATGAACTTCTTGAAGT
>JAFOYK010000117.1 GCA_017424665.1 Oscillospiraceae bacterium | reverse complement strand
TTTCTGGCCGTTTATCATTTCCTCAACGTAACCGTTCATTCCGGCAATGGAGCGCTGGGCTTCCATGAAATAGTGGCCGGATTTTCCGGTTATTACACCGAGGAGTTTCATCATAAAGAATGTGAAAACAAGAACGAAAACGGTGAGCCAGATGCTTTGGATAAGCATTGAAATGAACACAAAAGTTATCGTAAGAACGGACTGGATCACCTGGGGAATGCTTTGGGAAAGCATCTGGCGAAGGGCGTCCGCATCGTTTGTGTAATAACTCATAACGTCGCCGTGGCTGTGGGTATCGAAATATTTTATCGGAAGGCGCTGCATATGGCGGAACATTTCGAAACGGATATCCTTAAGGATATTCTGGGAAACTTTCGCCATGGTGCGGTTATAGAAAAGAGAAGAGAAAATTCCGATTACATAAACGGTCGCCATAACCGCAAGGGCGCCGATAAGCGGAAGGAAATCCGGGTTCTGAACGCCTACGAGAGGGGTGATGTAATCATCGATAAGGGTTTTGATGAAAAGAGATGAAGCAACGCTTGCAACAGTTCCGAGGATGATGCAGAGAAGGACAAAAACCATCGAAACGCGGTAGTTTTTAAAATAGGAAAGAAGTCTTTTAATTGTTGCCATATCAAGAGAAGGCTTTCTCATGGGCGGTTTTTTATCATTCATCGGAAAGTCCTCCTTCCATCTGGGATTCATAGGTTTCGCGGTAAATTTCGCTTGTTGCCATAAGTTCTTCGTGATTTCCCATGGCGACGATTTCGCCCGCATCAAGAATGATTATCTTATCCGCTTCCATAACGGAGGAAATTCGCTGGGCGATTATGATTTTTGTGGTGTCGGGAATTTCTTCCGCAAAAGCCTTGCGGATAAGGGCATCGGTCTTGGTGTCAACGGCGCTGGTGGAGTCATCAAGAATAAGAACCTTCGGTTTTTTAAGAAGCGCTCTTGCAATGCAAAGGCGCTGTTTCTGTCCGCCGGAAACGTTTGCGCCGCCCTGCTCGATATAGGTTTCATATTTTTCAGGCATTTCATTGATGAACGGGGAAGCCTGGGCAAGGTCGCAGGCGTGCTCAATCTCCTCCTGGGTTGCGTGCTCATTTCCCCAAAGAAGGTTTTCGCGAACCGTTCCGGAGAAGAGAACGTTCTTCTGAAGCACCATTGCAACGCTGTCGCGAAGGGTTTCAATGTCGTATTCGCGAACGTCAACCCCGCCGACGAGCACGGAGCCTTCGGTCACGTCATAAAGGCGGGGAATCATCTGAACAAGGGTGGATTTTGAAGAACCTGTTCCGCCGATTATACCAACGGTTTCGCCGGATTTTATATCGATGCAAATGTCATTAAGCACGTTTTTATCGGCTTTTTCGGAATAGCGGAAGGTTACGTGCTCAAATTTGATGCTGCCGTCGGGAACTTCGGTAACCGGGTGCTCAACGTTTCTTATGTCGCTTTCTTCCTTAAGAACTTCGTAGATTCTGTTGGCGCTTTCGCGGGAAATTATGACCATAACGAAGATTACGGAAATCATCATAACGCTCATAAGTATCTGCATTGAATAGGTGATAAGGCTCATGAGCATACCGGTGGTAAGACCGAGATCCGGGTTATTTCCGGAAGCGATTATTGCCTTTGCGCCAAGCCAGGAAACAAGGATCATGCAGATATAGGAACAGCCCTGCATAAGCGGTGCGTTCCAGGCGATGTTCTTTTCCGCGCGGGTGAAATCGCGGCGGATGGAATCGGAAGTTTCGTCAAATTTTTCGGTTTCGTGGTCTTCGCGGATGAAAGATTTTACAACGCGGATTCCGCGGAGGTTTTCCTGAACGGTTCTGTTAAGGCGGTCGTAAGTTTTAAAAACCCTTACAAAAATCGGATGGGTGATTTTGATTATGAAAAGAAGTCCGCCGAGAAGGATGGGCAGGCAGATAACAAAAACCATCGCAAGTTTCGGATAAATTCTGAACGCGAAAATGCTGGAAAAAACCATCATAATGGGCGAACGGAAAGCAACGCGGACAAGCATAAGATATGCCTGCTGAACGTTCTGAACGTCGGTGGTCATTCTGGTGATAAGGCTTGAGGTGGAAAATTTATCTATGTTTGAAAAGGAGAAATTCTGGATATTATAATACATATCCTGGCGAAGATTTTTTCCGAAGCCGCAGGCGGCGGTGGAAGCCGCTCTTCCCGCAAGATTTCCGAAAAGAATCGTAAGGCAGGCGTAAATTATAAGGCGGATTCCGCTTTGAAGAACAAAATCCATATTTCCGGCGTTTATGCCAAGGTCGAGCATATCCGCCATTTCGAAGGGCATTAAAACTTCCATTACAACTTCAAGGCTTACGAAAAGAGCCGAAAGAAAAGACGGAAGCTTATATTCCCTTACGCATTTCGCAAGGCGTTTCAACATCAGAATTCCTCCCCGATTTCAAGATTTGAAGAAAGTCTTTTAAGAAAACCGCGGAGCTGTTTTTTCTCTTCGTCGGAAAAACCTTTAAGCATCTGGTCTTCCAAGGCGGCGCGGTCGTTGCGCATTATTTTAAAAACTTCCCTTGCCTTTTCGGTAAGAACAAGTTTTTTAAGGCGCGCGTCATAATCAACCGGTTCTCTTTCGATAAATCCGTTTTCAACAAGAAGATCCACGTTTTTGGAAGCGGTGGAACGGGTTATGTCAAATTCTTTTTCAAGGTCGCGCTGGAAAACGTCGCGGTTATAATTTTCCGCAATATAGGAAATTATCCAGCCGCCGGAACCGGTCATTCGGTCGAGCTTTTTGCGGTTTCCGTAATTTATGAAATAGTTATTTATATTGCGGGAAATGATTCGAAGTTCGGTGTTGATATAATATCTTTCACACATATTTATTTCCTCCTTACAAAAATAATTGTTGGATTAGAAACTGTTTCATATTCAACATATTATAAAACAACTTTATTTATTTATCAATAGTTATGAAAGAAATTTTACATCTTTTCAAAAACTATTGATTTAATTTAAAATTTATAGTATTCTATAATCTGGCAATTGGAATGTCCGAGGATTTTGGAAGTATGCAAGGCAGTGACTGGAACCACAGATATTCATCCTTGTCCAGGGAAACATTAACCAGATCAGACATGAATGAAAAAAAGTCAAAGGCTTCATCGATACTTTCAAAAGTAGGTGTGATGATTTCCACCTGGCTTTCTGAAAAATCTGTTGTAATATAAGGGTTTGTAAGCTTGTTTCCAAAAATAGATGGATGAGGCCTAAGGGACAGCTTGCCATCATGAGTAACCCTTAATCCTTCAACTTCTATTCCAAAATTACCTGCAAGCAGTTCCTCTCCGCCAGCAATCTTCTTGATATCGGATAAAGAAAAATCATCAGCCATATTTCTACCTCGATACATAAC
>JAFOYK010000173.1 GCA_017424665.1 Oscillospiraceae bacterium | reverse complement strand
CAGCATCATAAGTATTCTCTTCAAAACATATTTTCGCATGGTCAATGCCTCCGAAGAAATGAATTCAGAAAAAGAAAATCCTTCAAATTCCGATAAAAAATTATCTTTATTATAGCACTGTTTTTATTTTCTTCAACACTTTAACGCGATAAATAAATAAATTTTCTGTATTACACAACCACTCCCTTCTTTTTGTGCTTGTCGTATGGACAATTTGTACAATTATTGTTGAATATTTATACATGTTATGTTGCTAATATCAACGTTTTTTTATATTTTAGTACGAGATTTTCCAATTCCCCTTCAGTTATAAGTTGACATATTTTCATTTTTTGGTAATATTATTATTGTTTTGCGGCAAGTGCCGTTTATTATTAAATAAGGAGTAATATATAAATGAAAGAACTCATTGAACTCTTTCTCGCTTTTGCGCGTATAGGCGGTCTCACTTTCGGCGGCGGCTATGCAATGCTTCCTATGCTCCAGCGCGAAGTTGTTGAAAACAAAAAATGGGCCACCGAAGCTGAACTTATGGATTATTATGCAGTCGGGCAGTGCATTCCCGGAGTTATCGCTGTTAACACCGCTGTTTTTGTAGGAAACAAAGTAAGAGGTCTTCTTGGTGCAATTGCCGCTTCTCTCGGCGTTATAAGCCCCTCTATTGCAATAATCGTTGCCATTGCGGCTTTTATCCAAAGCTTTTCCGAACTTGAAATCGTTCAGAACGCTTTTGCCGGAATCCGCGTTGCGGTCTGTGTTCTCATCCTTACCGCTGTAATGAAGCTTTTCAAAAAAGCCATCGTGGACAAATTCACTTTCATCCTTTTTGCAATTGTTTTCGGCCTTACTGTTTTTGTTGACATCAGCCCGATAATTTTTGTAATAATTGCCGCAATCGCAGGCATTGCAGTTAAATGCATGAAGGAGGGCAAGGCAAAATGATTTATCTTCAGCTTTTCTGGGAATTTTTTAAAACAGGTCTTTTCACCGTTGGCGGCGGACTTGCTTCCCTTCCCTTCCTTTATGATATTTCCGACAGAACCGGCTGGTACACCTACTCTCAGCTTGCGGACATGATCGCAATTTCCGAATCCACCCCTGGACCTATCGGAATCAACATGGCAACTTACGTTGGCTTCACCTCTGCCGGATTTTTCGGTGCCGTTCTTGCAAGCCTTGGTTTTATTGTTCCCTCCCTTATAATTGTAAGCATTGTTTCCAAATTCCTTAAAAAATTCAACGAAAACAAATTCGTAAAAGGCGCTTTCTACGGTCTCCGCGCAGTTTCCGTTGCTCTTATCTGCGCCGCACTTGTTTCCGTTGTTGAAATTTCGCTCATCAACATTCCGCTTTTCCAGGAAACCGGGTCTTTCTTTGATCTTGTAAGTATTCCCGGTCTTGCTCTTGCGGCGGTTTGCTATTTTGTTCTCAAAAAATGGAATCCTCATCCCGTTTTTATTCTTGGCGGAAGCGCTGTTGTGGGAATCGCTCTCGGTTTCCTCGGACTTATCTGATTTTAAAAACAAAAAAACCTTGTCCTTTTCGGACAAGGTTTTATTTTTTTGCGATGAATTCTTCAAGCTGTTTATCTGTTCCCCAACCGGATGCTTTGAATTCTTCGAATTCTTCTCTGTTCATCCATTCGGGCTGCCCGCTCCATTGGCGGTCGACCGCTTCCTGCCAGGGAATTTTAACCGGGTCTGCCTCAAGGTAATCAAAAAGCTCCTTGATGCCCTCTTTTGTTACGTTGCTTATCTCAAAAACCCTTTCGCAGCCGGAATTTATCATCCAGTTACGCACCATCGGAACGTTTGCGAAAGGAGAATCTATCTTTGTGATGATTCCTATAAGCGGGCGGTTTGTCCAGCAGTTGCAGTTCGGTTCGAAAACCGCGAAGGGTTCGTCCGCCGCCATAACGAGAGCAAGAACGTCCGCCTCGAAGGAAAAACAGGCAAGACCGATTCCGCAATGCTTGGTCTCGGAATATTCGCCCGGGGAATCGATTATAAAATCGTCTGTGTTCGTATATTGAGTTTTGTGATAATGGAGTTCTTCGCCGTGCAGAATCTGGGTAAGGGAAGTTTTTCCTGCCTCGCTTCTGCCCATCAAAAACATTTTTTTCATCTGTGCTCTCTTTACACCTCTGTTATTTCACAGACGGTGAATTTAAGTTTATATTCAAAGAATTCAATAACGCCTTCAAGGGCGCTTCGAACGTTGGAACGGTCGCCGAGAATTACGACAGAACCGCTGAAACGGTCGAGCGTTCCGATTTCGACGTTGCCGCTTTTCATCGCGATATCCGCAACGATGATCGCCGCTTCTTCCGGTGTTACGTGAACAAGACCGATGGATTCGCCGGTGTGGTCTTCGCCGGCGTGGGTTCCGATATGGAGCGCAAGGTTCTGATAGATTCTTGTTTCGGAAGAGCCGATGAGCTGCGCAAGGGAAATTTCCTTGCCCTTTACTTTGATTCGGACTATTCGAAGATCCTTATCTTTCAGTTCCTCATATTTTTTTTGGAAAACCTTTTCAAGGAATTCCTCTCTGGTCATGCGTACTCCCATAGCCGCACTTCCTTAACGTTTGGTAACTTCGCAGACTACGTATTTCATAACGTCGCGGAAATACTGGCAAACTTCATTAAGAGCTGCGGTAACGTCCGCGATATCGCCGGTTATGATCATTGAACCGGTAAAACGGTCCGCAAATCCAAGATATACGTTGCCGCTTTTAACCGCGATATCGGAAGCGATAACTGCGGATTCGGGCGGGGTCATATTCATGATTCCGATAGCGTTGGAGGTGTAATCTATGGAAGGGTTAAGACCCAGTTTCTGATATATGATAGGCGCAGGACCGCCGATTACGTGTGCAAAGGTTATTTCCTTACCCGCAACGGTTTCCTGAACTATTCTTATCTGTTCATGGGTGTCGTTCATAAAGTCGTTTTCCTCCTGATTTTTCGTTTTAAGAACCAAAAACCAATTTATGAAAAAGCAAAAGCCACTTTTGCTTATACATACTTTTACTTAATTGTATTTTATCACAAAACATTGAAAAGGTCAACGAAATTCACTAATCTCCGGAATATTATTTTACACAAAAATGACCTGATTGCTCAGGTCATTTTCCTTATAAAACCGACGTTTTATTTTCTGTTTTTATAATCCTCGTCAACATAATTTTTCCAATCGGAAGAGATTCCTCCGCAATCACGGACATAACTTACAGCATTTGCAACCGCTTCATACATAACCTTTGTTCCTTTTTTATCAGCGCGGTAATTTACCGCGCGGTCGCTGTTGATTCCGTATCTTGCGGCGGTTTCGACTGCGTCGATGTTTGCGCCGATGAAGATGAATTCCCAGCCGTATTTTTCTTTCTGGCGCTCTATTTTCTGTTTAACCTGGTCGGAAGTATATCTGCGGCTTGCGTTTTCCATTCCGTCGGTAGTGATAACAAACATGGTATGT
>JAFOYK010000191.1 GCA_017424665.1 Oscillospiraceae bacterium | reverse complement strand
GAATCCTCGGGCTTGCAGAACTGGAACATCTCCACCTTGTTGAACTGGTGGCCGCGGACCATGCCGCGCTCGTCGGCACGGTGGGAACCGGCCTCACGGCGGAAGCAGGGGGTATAGGCGAACAGCTTCTTGGGCAGGTCGGCCTCGGTGAGGATCTCGTCGCGGTAAATGGAGCAAAGAGCGGCCTCAGCGGTGGGAAGCATATAGTGGATGCGGTCGTCGGTGGGGTTGGCGATCTTGTAGACCTCGTCGGCGAACTTGGGGAACTGGCCGGCGGTCTCACCGCACTGGTACTCCAGCATGTGAGGGGGCAGGATGAAATCGTAGCCATCGGCGGTGGAAAAACGCAAACCGGATAACCAGGTCAAACCCGAAACCGATTCCGAGGGACTGACTTCCTATGACCCGAACTTCTACCGCAAACGCCATGAAGAAAGAAAACAGCGTCTTGCGGAAGCGGCAGGCGAAGCAAAACATAAAGAGGAAGAAAAAGCGGCCGAACCCGAATATATCGATTGCAAAGGCCCGCTTGAATTCACCGGCGAACACCCCTGGGCATGGAAATGCACCCGCTGCGGCCAGCTTTTCCAGAAGCACGAAATTCCTCATAAATGCGTAAAAACCGACTGATAAAAAATAATCTCCTTGCGGAGGGACTTTTTTCTGAAAAGTCCCTCCGTTTGTGAGTTTTAACGGAGGCAAAAATGCGTCTTTTCACAGCAATTTGTTTTGATGAAGAAACAAAAAACGCTCTTTTTGCCGCACAAAATTTCGCGAAAAACTTTTCGGAAGGAAATTTTTCCGAAAAGGAAAACCTTCATCTTACCCTTGTTTTCATCGGCGAAACGGAAAGAACGGAAGAGATAAAATCCGCCCTTTCCAAAATTGAATTTCCTACCTTCAGTTTCAAAATTTCCGGAACGGGAACTTTCGAAAAGAAAATTTTCTGGGCGGGAACCGAAGAAAACGAAAACCTTGAAAACCTTCAAAAAGAGGTTTTTGAAAAATTAAAAAGCCTCGGTCTTGAACCTGAAGAGCGGGAATTTGTTCCCCACATAACTCTTGCGAGAAAATTTAAGCCGGGCGAAAATTTTCCTTTCGGGGAAACCGGAAAACTCCTTCCGGAAAAAGCGGTTTTCGCAAACCGCATAAGCTTGATGAAATCGGAACGCATCGAAGGCGTTCTCCGATATACCGAAATTTATTCCAGAAATCTTTTATGAAAGGGCGGAACAAATGGAAGAAACTTTCACTGCCGGAATAAGACCCGGCGGACTTACCGAGGGAAGAGAAATAAGGATCCTTATCTGCCATATCCTTTCGGAACTTTCCGAACCCATGAGCTTTGACGAAATGACCGAAGCAATTCTTTCGGACGGCACCGCGAACTATTTTGAATTTGCGGATGCCCTTGCGGAACTTCGCGAAACCGGTTGTGTTGTTTCCTTTAAAACCGAAGCGGGAATAAATGAATACACCGTTACCGAAAAAGGAAAAGCCGCCGCAAGAACTCTTGAAAACGACCTTCCCCTTTCCGTAAAAGAAAAAACCGCCCAGAACGCAAGGAATATAATCCAGCGCCGCCGCATAGAAAAGGAAAACCTTGTTTCAATAACCAAAACCGAGGACGGATATATGATCCACATCCGTGTCACAGATATCGGCACCGACCTTATGGAACTTTCCCTTTTCATGCCGACCATTGAACAGGCTCTTGCGGTAAAAGAAAAATTCCTTGGCGATCCCGCCGGCGCTTATATGGGCGTTCTTGAAACCCTTGCGGGTGAATTTTAAGAAGGCTCCTCTCGACCGTAGGGAACGGTCTTGACCGTTCCGTTAAAACCGATTATAAACCGAAAAGAGGTTTTATATAAAATGGCAAAGAAAACCGTTGCTCTGCTTTTTGGCGGAGTTTCAAGCGAATATGAAGTTTCCTGTCTTTCCGTTTCCTCCGTTTTTGAAAACGTGGACAGAGAAAAATATGAACCGGTTCTTGTGGGAATCACCAAAACCGGCGAATGGTATCTTTACGGCGGCGAAATTGAAAAAGTCCGCGCCCATGAATGGGATAAAGATTCCGAAAATCTTAAAAAAGCTTTCATCTGCCCGGACAGAACCGTTCACGGCCTTATGGTCGAAGGCAAAAACGGCTGGGAAGAACTTTATGTTGACGTTGTTTACCCCGTTCTTCACGGAAAAAACGGCGAAGACGGAACCATGCAGGGCCTTCTCGAAATTGCCGGAATCCCCTATGTCGGCTGCAAAGTTCTTGCTTCCGCGGTCTGCATGGATAAGGAAGTCTGCCATTCCGTTCTTAAAGGCGCCGGTGTTCCCCAGGTTAAATGGCTCACCTGTTTCCGCGGAAACGTTGATTATTCCGAAGCGGAAAAAGCGGTTGAAACCGAACTTGGCTGGCCGGTTTTCGTAAAACCCGCAAATGCAGGTTCCTCCGTCGGAATTTCCATGGTAAAATCCCCGGAAAAACTCAAAGAAGCAATGGAACTTGCTTTTGAGCACGACGTGAAGATCATCATCGAAGAAGCCGTAAAGAACCCCATCGAAGTTGAATGCGCGGTGCTCGGAAACGAAGAACTTCTCGTCGGAGGCCCCGGCGAAATCGTTCCCGCGGATGAATTCTATAGTTACGACGCAAAATATTTCAACGACGAAAGCGAAACTTTCCTTAAAGCAAGAATCGAAGATTCCGTTGCTGAAGAAATCCGCGAAACCGCTAAAAAAGCCTATAAAATTCTCGGCTGCAGCGGCCTTACCCGTGTTGATTTTCTTATCGACGGCGAATCCGGAAAAATCGTTCTTAACGAACCGAACACCCTTCCCGGTTTCACCAACATCTCCATGTATCCTAAGCTTATCATGAGCACCGGAATGACCTATTCCGAACTTATCGATAAACTTCTGGAACTTGCACAAGAATAAATAAAGCCTCCCTTGTCAAAGGGAGGGGGACCGCCGCAGGCGGTGGAGGGATTCTTCCTCCGCAACCGGTGCTTTTAAAATAAGAATCCCCTCGCCACTTCGTGGCCCTCTCCCCTTTAACAAGGGGCGCATAAGGAGAATTTATGGATAACAGACCAATAGGCGTTTTCGATTCCGGTCTCGGCGGCCTTACCGCCGTCAGGGAACTCCGCCGCATCCTTCCCGGAGAAGACATCGTCTTTTTCGGCGACACCGGAAGAGTTCCTTACGGAAGCCGAAGCCCTCATATCATAAAAGAATACGCGAAACAGTGTATGGATTTCCTTGAAAAACAGGACGTCAAAATGATCCTTGTTGCCTGCGGAACGGTAAGTTCCGTTCTTGGCGAAAAGATGAACGAAGGAAGAAACGTCCCTTGTATGGGCGTTCTTGAATCCACCGTTAAAGCCGCTGTTTCCGCGACTAAAAACAAAAATATCGGCTTAATCGCCACCGCCGCCACCGTTGCCAGCGGTTCTTACGAAAAACTTACCGCAGAACTTATGCCGGAAGCAAAATTCACCGGAAAAGCCTGCCCGCTTTTCGTCCCCCTTGTTGAAAACGGTTATTTCGCGGCGGGCTGCGAAGTTACCCGCCTTGTTGCAAAGGATTATCTTTCCGCTTTCGAAGGAAAGGATATCGACACCCTGATTCTCGGCTGCACCCATTATCCTTTGCTCTATAACCTTATCGATTCTGTCACCGAACATAAGCTCAACCTTATCGATTCCGGAAAGGAAGCCGCCCTTGGGGCAAAAGCCCTTCTTGAAGAAAAAGATATGCTTTCCGGCTGGAGAAAAATCGGCGGAATGAAGTTTTTTGTAACCGATAAGGAAGAAGGCTTCGCAAAGCTTGGAAAAGAATTTCTCGGCGAAGAACTTTCCGACGTAACAAGAGTCGAGATAGAGGAACTCTGATATAAAAAACCGGTAAAACCGTAGGGGCGGATATCATCCGCCCGTAAAAAGGATTCCCAGAGGGCAAGCCTCCCTTGCCTAAAGGGAGGTGTCATCGCGTAAGCGATGACGGAGGGATTCCTTCTTCGATAAACTGCAAATAAACGGCGGGAGCAAGCCCCCGCCCTACAATACAAAGGAAAAACAAATGAAAAAAGACGTTATGATTTTAATAAAAGGCACCCAGGAAGTGGATGGCGAAAAAGACACCATCGAACTTATGACCAAGGGCCGCTATTATAAAAGGCGCGACGTTCTTTATCTTTCCTATGAGGAAATGGATGAAGAAGACACCGAGCCGACCATGAAGACCCTTCTTAAAATCGAAGGGGACAACCGCGTTACAATGACCCGAAGCGGCAAAAGAAACCAGCAGCTTATTATTGAAAAAGGCGAACGCCACCAATGCCATTACGACAACGGCTATGCCGATTGGATAATGGGAATTCAGGGTTACGGAATTGAAAACGGCCTTGAAGATAACGGCGGAACCCTTAATTTTAAATATTCCATGGATATAAACGCCATGTTTGCAAGCGAAAATGAAGTTAACATAGTAGTCAAGGAGTGTGAAGAAAATGCGTAACTTAGTGGCCGAGGCCAAAGCGCAGTACAAAGAACTTATCGAAAAAGCGGTGAACGAAGCAATCGCCGCAGGCGAACTTCCGGAAGGTGAAATTCCGAAATTCAACATTGAAATTCCGGCAGACAACAAAAACGGCGACCTTGCTTCCAACGTAGCAATGGTTTCCGCAAAAGCTTTCCGTAAAGGCCCGCGCCAGATCGCTGACGCAATCGTCGCTCACATCGACCTTGACGGAACTTATTTTGAAAAAGCAGAAGTAGCAGGCCCCGGCTTCCTTAACGTTTTCTATGCACCCCATTGGTTCGCAGAAACCGTTTCCGCCGTTCTTACCGAAAAAGATACTTACGGAACCGGCAACATGGGCGAAGGCAAAAAAGTTATGGTCGAATTCGTTTCCGCAAACCCCACCGGCCCGATGCACATGGGCAACGCAAGGGGCGGCGCAATCGGCGACGGTCTTGCCGAAGCAATGAAATGGTGCGGCTATGACGTTACCCGCGAATTCTATATCAACGACGCAGGCAACCAGATCGAAAAATTCGGAAAATCCCTTGAAGCAAGATATCTCCAGCTCCATCTCGGCGAAGACGCAATCGAATTCCCCGAAGACGGCTACCATGGCGAGGATATCAAAGTCCGCGCAAAAGAATTCACCGAAATCAACGGCGACAAATATGTTAATGCGGAATCCTCCGAAAGAAAAGCAGCTCTCGTTGCCTATGCTCTTCCCGCAAACGTTGAAGGCCTTCAGCGCGACCTTGGAAAATACAGCATCAACTATGACGTCTGGTTCCGTGAAAGTAGCCTTTATAACGACGGTTCCATCGAAAAAGTTGTAAAGATCCTTACCGAAAAAGGTCTTACTTATGAAAAAGACGGCGCTCTCTGGTATAAAAACGCAGAAGTTCTTACCGAACGCTTCAAAAAAGAAGGCAAAACCGATAAACAGATCGAAGCTCTTGAACTTAAAGACGACGTAATCATCCGCGCAAACGGAAACCCCACCTATTTCGCAGGCGACATCGCTTACCATTACAACAAATTCGCGGAACGCGGATTCGATAAAGTAATCAATGTCTGGGGTGCAGACCACCACGGCCACGTCGCAAGACTTCAGGGCGCAATGGATGCAGTCGGCCTTGACGGAAGCAAGCTCGACGTTGTTCTCATGCAGATGGTCGAACTTATGCGTGACGGCAAACCCGAAAAAATGAGCAAACGTACCGGTAAGGCAATCACCCTTACCGACCTTCTCGACGAAGTTCCGATCGATGCAGCACGTTTCCTCTTCAATATGCGCGAACCCAACACCCACCTTCTCTTCGACCTTGGCCTTGCGGTAAAGAACACCAACGATAACCCCGTTTATTATGTTCAGTACGCTCACGCAAGAATCTGCTCCATTCTTCGCGCTCTTGCTGAAGAAGGAACCGAACTTAAAGAGGATATCTCCCTTTATAACTTCACCGCTCCGGAAGAATTCGCTCTTGTAACCGAAATTGCAAAATTCCCCGGCGAAATCGAAGAATCCGTAAAAACCTACGATCCTTCCAGAATCACCAAATACGCAATCGAAGTTGCAACCATGTTCCACAAATTCTATAACGCCTGCCGTGTTCGCGGCGAAAGCGAAGAAGTTGTTGCCGCAAGAACCGCTCTTTGCGCCGCAACCAAAACCGTTATCAAAAACGTTCTCACCATGCTTAAAGTTTCCGTTCCGGAATCCATGTAAGCCTTCCCCTTGAGGGGAAGGTGTCAGCCGCAGGCTGACGGATGAGGTGCAGCCGCAAAGCGGCGTAAAAAACGAAAAAGTCCCGCAGAAATGCGGGATTTTTCTTTTTTTATGCAACAAAACTGCCAAAATATGTTACTATATAAATATAAGGAATATTTAAAAATCGGAGGTGTTTCCTTTTGAAAAAGATTTTGATTTTTATTCTTGTTTTTGCATTTTTGCTTTCCGGTTGCGGAAAAGAACCGGAAGAAATCGTTCCGGAAGTTCCCGAAATTTCTGAAGTTTCGGAAAGCGAAAGTTCAAAACCTTTGCCGGAAGAAGAACCGAAGGAAGAACCGGTCGAAGAAGTTCCGGAAGAAGAACCGGAAACCGGGGACGAAGAAAATGATGAAGCGGATTATGTTCGTGCCGTGCTTGAGGATCTTGGAATCGATAAAGACACAAAAGAACTTGTAATAAGCGGAAACAGTGGAACGGACCGTATCGAACTTATAGATAGCTTTGTTGCCTCCGTGGAAAAAAACGAAGCAGCGGAAGTTTGCGGAATGATGTATGGTTATACAATGCCCTATTATTTTGAACTTTCTTTTGAACCGGGCGGAATGATAAAACATACACAAATTTCCAAAGCTCTCGGAAACCGCATCCAGGAATTTTCAGACATTTATGAATACGAAAAATTTTTCTGCTTTACAAATGAAGACGGAGAAAAATTTTCTCTTTTAAGGGAAGACATTTATGAGCGTGAAGAACTTAAATTTTCACCGGAGCAGGATGTCCCCAGAATGCCGGTAACTCTTTCCGAAGCAAAAGAAAAAGCGAAAAGAACCATGCTTTCCGGAACGGGTTATGCCGAACTTACGAAAGATAAGGAAACAGTGCTTTATGGTTCATATGGAAGCGTTCTGACGGAAGATTATTCCGAATATGCCGATGAATATTATATAAACCTTGAACCGAAATGCGAAGGAATTTTCGATGTTGCCGGAAAACCCCATTACCTGATTTATTTTTATGAAGGCGAAAATTTTGTCGGCGAAGGTTATTACGTTTGCGCCGATGAAAGCGAAGTTGTTTTCGGGGTTAGCATGGTGGACGGAAACCTTGTTCCGATTGCATATCCTGCAAAGCCGCGGGTTTCGCTTAAAACAGAATAAAAACAAAAAAATCCCGCTTTTCAGCGGGATTTTTTTATAGCCTCCACCGAATATAAGGCTCCCTTGTGCAAAGGGAGCAGTCTTTTGCCGGAGGCAAAAGACTGAGGGATTGTAATTCCGTCCAACCAAAAATCGGGCGCACATATACAGCGTTTCTAAAAAATTTATCCCCATTTTTTATTACCGCGCAACCAAATCACGCTATAATCTGTCTGTATTATCGAAAGGCCTTTTTAAAAAAGCAAAAAAGGAGGTGCGGAATTTTGGAAAAGGAAAAAATCCTCGGTAAACTTTCCGAAAAATACGGAAAAATCTGCAAAACCGTTGCGAAAAACATTCTTCGGAATGATGAAGATGCGGAAGAAATTCTTAACGATTCCCTGCTCGCCTTCTGGAATTTTGCTTTTTCGGATTTTCCGGAAAACCCCGGAGCCTGGCTTTGCAAAACCGCAAGGAACCTTGCGCTCAACCGCCTTGAATATCTTTCCGCGGAAAAGCGCGGAAAGGGAAATGCGGAAATTGCCCTTTCGGAACTGGAAGAATGTATCCCATCAAAAAACAGCGTTGAGGAAAAAATCGACGAAGCGGTTTTGCTTAAATCTATCGAAGATTTTCTCCGAAGCGAACCAAAGGAAAAACGAAACGTTTTTGTCCGCCGCTATTGGTATATGTTTTCCGTTT
>JAFOYK010000090.1 GCA_017424665.1 Oscillospiraceae bacterium | reverse complement strand
TTATAACGAATATTGCCGTAATCCGGAGGAAAGCTGGAAGATTGAACACGCTTATTCCGGACTTACCCGGAATTTTTCAAGGCCTTCCGACTGCATGCGCTGCCGCCTTTGCGAAGCAAACTGCCCGCAGAAAATAAACATTGTTGAAACCTTGCAAAAAGTTTCGAGAACTTTTGGATTTTAAAAAAACGCCTGCAGAAGCAGGCGTTTTTCTTTATATCAAAATTCCGTTGCAATGGTCGATCTCATGCTGGATTATCTGGGCGCTCCAACCGAAAAATTTTCCGGTCTGGGGTTTTAAATTTATATCCAGATATTTTACGGTTATCAGCTGAAAACGCTTTGTTTTGCGGATTCCCGAAAGGGAAAGACAGCCTTCCTCCGTTTCATATTCCCCGCTCTTTTCGATAATTTCCGGGTTAAGCATTGCCATATCCGTTCCGTTGTTATCAAAAACGATTATGCGTTTTTTAACGCCTATCATATTTGCCGCAAGGCCGACGCAGCCGGCACGGTTTGCCGCAAGGGTATCGAGAAGGTCTTTTGCCGTCTGCAAATCCATAAAAGTTGCTTCGGTGGATTTTTGCGCAAGAAACATTGGATCGTGAACGATTTGTTTTATCATAATTTAAAACCCCGCTTTTTTATTTTCTTTAAAAATTATACAACAATTTTTTCCTTTTAACAACAAAAAACTCCCGGAACGTTTTCGTTCCGGGAGTTTTATTTTTAATCAATAGCAAGCAATATTGCTGTCGGTTCTGGATTCGGTTCCGCCGACAAGAGTTCCGTTTTCAAGACGGACTCTCATCTGGCCGCGGCCGAAACTCGGGGTCGTGAGATCAACACGGATATCATGGCCTTTCTGCTGGAGCAAACGGGCTATTTCGCTGTTGAATCTTGTTTCGACAGTAATTGTATTATCGCGCATCCACTGCCATCTGGGGGCATCCAGAGCCTGCTGAGGATCAAGGTGGAAATCGATGTAATTCATTGCAACCTGAAGATGTCCCTGGGGCTGCATATAACCGCCCATTACGCCGAAAGGACCGACCGCTTTTCCGTCTTTAAGAATAAAGCCGGGAATAATTGTGTGGTAGGTGCGTTTTCCGGGTTTAAGACAGTTTGCATCTTCCGGATTAAGGGAGAAGTCACATCCGCGGTTCTGGAGAGAAACGCCGGTGTCTTTTACAACGATTCCGGAGCCGAAGCCCATATAGTTGGACTGGATGAAAGAAACCATGTTTCCTTCGCCGTCAGCGCAGCAGAAATAAACAGTTCCGCTCTTGGGAGGAATGGAATGGGTATAAACTTTTGCGGTTTCTCCCATTTCCTTTGCTCTTTCTGCGCCGTATTCCGGAGCGATGAGAGCATTGTAATCAACTTCCATGTGGTCCGGGTCGGTTACATAGTGGAAGGCATCGGCAAAAGCCATTTTGATTGCTTCAAGCTGTTTATGATAAGTTTCAACGCAGTCTTTTTCGGTGAACTCAAATTCTTTAAGGATATTGAGCGCCATAAGAGCAACAATTCCCTGGCCGTTGGGGGGAATTTCACAAACTTCATATCCGCGGTAATTCACTTTAATGGGTTCGACCCATTTTGCTTCAAATTTGGCAAGATCCTCATAACGGAGGTATCCGCCGAATTCACGGCTGTCTTCATCAATTTTCTTTGCGATCTCTCCGGAATAGAAAGCATCCGCATTGGTTGCGCCGATTGCTTCAAGAGTTTTCGCATGGTTCGGAAGTTTGATTATATCGCCGGCCTCATAAGGTTTTCCGTCCGGAGTGAAGGTTTTGAACCATTCGTCAAATTCCGGTTTTCCGTCAAAGGCTTTTGTATATCTGTTGTAAGCCCTCTGCCACATAAGCGCAAGGTTGGGAGAGCAGGGATAACCTTCTCTTGCGTAGCGAACTGCAGGAGCAAGGTCTTCGGAAAGAGAAAGTTTTCCGAAACGTTTGTTAAGTTCTGCCCAGGCTTTGGGAGCACCGGGAACGGTCACTGCTGTCCAGCCGAAAGTGGGCATTTTTCCTTCGTTATCTTTTTTATCCGCAAGGATAGCTTTAATGGAAGCAGCCATGGGAGCAGGGCCGCTGGAGTTGAGACCATAGAGTTTCCGGTCTTTTGCGGACCAAACGAGAGCAAAGGCGTCGGAACCGATTCCGTTTGCGGTGGGTTCAACAACTGTAAGTGCGGAAGCGGTTGCAACAGCGGCATCCATTGCGTTTCCGCCTTTTTTAAGAACTTCAAGTCCTGCTGCGGAAGCCTGAGGGCTGGAAGCGTTTACCATACCGCCGCGGGCATAGATAGGATAGCGCTGAGAAGGATATTTCTGATATGTTGGGTTAAAAGGGGTTTCCATATAATTTTCTCCTTATTCCTGGCTGTAGAGATGGCAGGCAACAAAATGTCCCGGTTCTTTTTCGATAATGGGCGGTTTTTCCTTTTTGCAGATTTCCATGCATTTGGAGCATCTGGTGTGGAAAGGACAGCCTTTCGGGGGATTCATAGCGCTCGGTACGTCGCCGTCAAGAACAAATTCGGTGGAGTGCTCCTGGTTAAGAGTAAGTCTCGGAACAGAAGCAAGGAGAGATTCGGTATAGGGATGGAGGGTGTTGTGGAAAAGGTCTTTGGAATCTGCAATTTCACAAAGATTTCCGAGATACATAACAAGGATTCTGTCGCAGAAATGTTTTACAACACCAAGGTCATGGGTGATGAAGAAATAGGTAAGTTCTTTTTCATCACTGAGCTCGTTAAGAAGCTGGAGGATCTGTGCCTGGACGGAAACGTCAAGAGCGGAAACAGATTCATCAAGAACAACGAATTTGGTATCAAGAGCAATAGCTCTTGCAATTCCGACACGCTGTTTCTGGCCGCCGGAAAGTGCGTGAGGATAGGAATAATAATGCTCGCGTTTAAGACCTACTTTTTCGAGAAGATCCATGGTTTTTTCCTTGCGGAGCTGTGCGGAATAATCGGTGTTGATTTTATAAACTTCCTCGATGGATTTACCTACAGACTGGCGGGGGTCGAGAGATGCGGCCGGATCCTGGAAGATCATCTGCATTTCACGGCGAAGTTCGCGCATTTCGGTCTTGGTAAGTTTACCGAGGTTGATACCGGTTTCATAGTTTCCGTCGAGTTTTTTCTGATATTCGGGATCAAGGCAGCGTTCGGTTATGGGAAGAATATCTTTTCCGTGATACTTATCCCATGCTTCCTGGCGGAAAGCTTTCGCTGCAGCAACATGTTCTTTTATCTGGACCTGGATATCGTCCATTTCTTTTTTGATTGCCTCGTTAGAGTTTCCGGAAACTCTGGATTCCTCATAATTACGTTCAAGATCACGGTATTTATGAATTTTTTCGGAAGAAATGAGGGTTTCTTTCTGTGCTTTGGAGAAAAGTTCCTGAACAGCGGGAAGGTCCTTGCAAAGGATAAGGGAACCTACGGTTCTGGAACCCTCACGAAGCTGACGGGAAGCATCTTTTTTAAGTTCTTTGGATTTGAATTCAAGACCGCTGAGTTTTTTTGCAAGTCTTGCTTCTTTTTTTACCTCTTTATCGTTGCCCCTTGCGGAAAGAGCATCGATTTCAATGCGGAGAACGTCTGCTTTTTTATCAACTTCAAGGGATTTTTTAAAGAATTCGTCTGCTTTTTTCTGATACTGCGGAAGCTTTGCGATTTCTTTTCCGAAATATTTCGGGCACATTTCGTCAAAGGTTCTTCCGTAATAAATGCAGGCACCGCTGGTCTGAGGATAAAGCTGGAGAATAACACGGCCAAGGGTGGATTTTCCGCATCCGGATTCACCAACAACACCGAATTTTTCGCCTTCGGTGATTTTGAAGGAAACGTCTTCAATAGCCTTGATGTAAACTCCGCGGCGAACAGGGAAATATTTTTTGAGCTTTTTCAGTTCAAGCAATGTTTTTTTATCTTCGCTCATTTGCTCTGTTCCTCCTCAATTTTGTGGCAATATACAAAGTGTCCCGGTTCGGTTTCAAGCATTTCGGGAACTTCTTTTCTGCATCTTTCGGTTGCATAAGGGCATCTCGGGTGGAATCTGCATCCGCCGATATCTTCGGTGATGTTCGGGAAAGTTCCCGGGATGGGCTGGATATCGAATTCATCAAGGTCAACGTTGGGAACAGCGTTCATAAGACCGATGGTATAAGGATGCTGGGGTTTTGCAAAAATCTGTTCAATGCTTCCTTCCTCAACTTTGCGTCCGGAATAGAGAACGATTACTCTGTCTGCAATTTCCGCAACAACGGAAAGGTCATGGGTGATGAAGAGAACGCCGGTGGAAACGTCTTTTTTAAGCTTGTTAAGAAGAACAAGTACCTGTTTCTGAATGGTAACGTCAAGAGCGGTGGTGGGTTCGTCTGCAATAAGGAGGCTGGGCTGAACCGCCATTACCATTGCAATCATGATACGCTGGCGAAGACCGCCGGAAAGCTGGAACGGGAACTGTTTAAGTCTTTCTTCCGGGTTTGCAATACCGACTTTTTCAAGATAGCTTACTGCGGTTGCCATAGCTTCTTTTTTGCTCATGCCGCGATGGAGCATAAGGCTTTCGGTCATCTGTCTGCCAATGGTAAGAAGCGGGTTAAGAGCAGTCATGGGTTCCTGGAAGATCATTCCCATCTGTTTTCCGCGAAGAGCATTGAGTTCTTTCGGGCTCATGGTGGTAAGTTCCTGTCCGTTAAGTTTGATGCTGCCGGAAACAACTCTTCCGTTGTTCGGAAGAAGTCCCATTACGGAAAGGGTGGTAACGCTCTTTCCGCAACCGGATTCGCCAACCATGCAGAGAGTTTCGTTTTCGTTAAGATCGAAAGAAACTCCACGCAAAACTTCATATTCTTTTTTATCGATTCGGAAGGTTGTAACAAGGTCCTTCACTTCAAGCACTTTTCCCATAAGAAGCATCCTCCTAAAAAATCATGGGTGTGTTTCAAGCTGATTTCTTCTTTTTCAGCAAAGAAGCTCTCAGCTTGGAACACACCGCAGGTGTGTTCCAAAAACCGGCAAAGCCGGAAAATTTTTAATTATTCTGCATATCCCATATCTATAAGATAGAACGCGCCGCCCGGATCACGGGTTACGCCGGTATAGTTGGAGTTGTAGCAGAAAATGTTGGTGCCGTTATAGATAGGCTGTACATATGCGTTTTCCTGAAGTGCTGCGTTACAGAGCTGGAGGTTTTCAACACGAACAGCGGTATCGGAAGTGGTTTTGGAATCAAGGATATACTGATCGATGATTGCTGCATCTTCTGCAGGAATCTTGATACGGCCTGCACCGTTGGTGGAATGGAAGTTCGGTTCCATAAGTTCGGTACCGTCGCGGGTTACGTTGGACCATGATGC
>JAFOYK010000030.1 GCA_017424665.1 Oscillospiraceae bacterium | reverse complement strand
GTTCTTTGCGGCCTTGCGATCTTTGCGATAGCCATAATGATCCGTGCCGCCGCTTCCGGAAGTTCGGAAGTTTTTCTTTCCCAGGCAATTTCCGTAATTTCACAGCCTTTTCTCAAGGTCAGCACCGCCGTTACAACTTCCGTGGGAAATTTTCTTGACCGTTTTGCCAACGCGGAACAGAATTATTTAAGAGTTCAGGAACTTGAGGAGGAGCTTCAGGACGCGAACAAAAAACTTATCGACTATGAACAGAAAAAGCGCGAAAACGAACAGTTCCGCGAATTTCTCGGACTTAAGGAAACCAACCCGGACTATGACTTTGAACCGGCCACGGTAATCGGCCGAGATTCCACCAACCGTTTTTATTCCTTCACCATCGATAAGGGAAGCATTCACGGCGTTGAACCGGCGGACCCGGTCATCACCGCTGACGGCCTTGTCGGAATTGTCTGGGAAGTGGGTCTTACCTATTCCCACGTAAGGACCATTCTTGATATTTCCGTTGAGGCGGGCGTTTACGATATTTCCACCCGAGATTCTGGAATTGTCACCGGCGACATCGCTCTTTCTTCTTCCAAACTTTGCATGCTTAAATATCTTCCTAAGGAAAGCGGAATTTCCAGCGGAAACCTTATCGTAACTTCCGGAATCGGCGGAGTTTTTCCGAAGGACCTTCCGGTTGGAAAAGTTCAGTCCATCGAAGTTGCTCCGGGCGGACTTTCTCTTACCGCAATTATCGAACCTTCTGCAGACATTGAAAACGTCACCGACGTTCTTATAATAAAATATTTTAACGGACAGTCCACCGGATATTCCGACAAAACATCTTCGGAAGGCGGCGAAAACGAATGACAAAACTTTTCCGCCGAAGACTTCTTAAATTTCTCACCTATGCAATGATCGTTTTCTGCGCATACATAATCCAGACCACACCGGGGCTTTTTGACTTTTTCGGAATTCAGCCCATTCTCGTTTTGCCCGCCTGCATCTGTATCGCCGTTTATGAGGGCGAATTCGCCGGTGGGCTTTTTGGTTTTTTCTTCGGACTTTTCTGCGACAGCACTTCCGAAACGATTTTCGGTTTCAACTCGCTTCTTTTCCTTGTTTTCTGCGTTTTTGCGGGGCTTGCGACAATTTATCTTTTCCGAAGAAGCACCATGAACATAATGCTTCTTTGCCTTGGGGCAATTTTTCTTCGCTCCGCTTTGGAATATTTTTTCGGATTTATACTCTTCGGATACGAAAACCTTGTTCCGTTTTTCTACACAAGGCTTGGGCCCCAGGTTGTTTTAACTTCGCTTTTCTCTTTCCCCTTCTGTCTGCTTTTCCGCTGGTTACACGGAAAGTTTGAACCGGAAACGACGAAAGTCTGAAATTAAATTTCCCCTCATCCGTCTGCTGCGCAGACACCTATACTCTTGCGGTGCCCAAAATATTCTTCGGCATACGCCCCCGAATATTTTGACCGCGGCGCCAAACCCTGTTCGCTTCATCGTCCACAGGACGCGCTTCACAGGCTTTGCTCCAAGGGAAGGCTAAGATTTTTGAAAGGAGATTTTAAGCATGGCCGACAACAAAGAACTTAATATTGCAAAATGGCGCCAGAACGCTGTTGTTCTTTTTGTCGTTCTGATCGCGTCGATTTTCCTCATCCGCCTTATGACCATGCAGATTGTCGAGGGCGAATCTTACCGTTCGTATCTTACGGAAGGTTATTCCGTTACGAAAACCATTGAAGCTTCCCGCGGGGACGTTGTTGACCGTTACGGACGTTTTCTTGCGACAAACCGCGTTCGCTATGACATAACCTTCGACAAAAACAACATTCTTAAAAACAGCGAAAACTCCGTTATTCTTGAACTTGTTGCCATTCTTGAAGAAAACGGCGAGGAATGGATAGACAACCTTCCGCTTTCCAAAGAAGCTCCCTTTGTTTATGAGGGAACCGAAAACGCCCAGGCAAGGCTCAGAAAACATCTCGGCCTTGCGGATTTTGCTTCCGCGGATGACGTTGTTTTCCGCCTTAAGGAAAAATACGGCCTTGAGGAAATGAGCGACGAGGATTTCCGCAAGGTTGCCGGCGTTCGCTATGAGATGGACAGGGTCGGCTATAACTACGTTACGCCCTACACCTTCGCGAAGGACGTTTCGGAAACCACCATAAACATAATCAGCGAACACAGCTATTATTTCCAGGGAATTGAAGTTACCGAAAGTTATGAGCGCGAATATCCCAACGGGGACGTTGCGCCCCACATTGTCGGAATCACCGGCATTATTTACGAAGAGGAATACGCGAACCTTGACAAATCCGTTTACGGAATGAATGATATCATCGGAAAAAGCGGTCTTGAATCCGCTTATGAAAGCGTTCTTAAAGGAAAAGACGGAAAAATCAAGATAACCTATGACGCAAACGGCGATATCATAAGCGAAGAGGTAATCGAGGAAGCTGTTCCCGGCGCAACCGTTGTTTCCACAATAGATATGGACCTTCAGCGAGTTACTTACAACGCCCTTGAAAGACAGATCCTTAACCTTAGAAGCACCGCCGAAGCCGGAAAAGGTAAGGAATCCGAAGGCGGCGTAGCGGTTGTTATAAAAGTCGGAACCGGCGAAATTCTTGCGGCGGCAAACTATCCTTCCTATAACCTTTCCACCTATTACCAGGATTATTCCGAACTTTCCGTTGCGGAATTTTCCCCGCTTTTCAACAGAGCCGCGGAGGGAACTTACGCCCCCGGTTCCACCTTTAAACCGGTCGTTGCAACGGCCGCTCTTCAGCTTGGAAACATCAAAGCGACAACCACCGTAAATTGCGAACATGTTTACACCTATTTCACAGACTATCAGCCCACCTGCCTTGGTCACCACGGAAGGATCAACGTCCGCCACGCTCTCGGTTATTCCTGCAACATCTTTTTCTATGAGATAGGACGCATTATGGGAATCGATAACATCCGCCAATACGCCTATTATTACGGACTTGGCGAGCCGACGGGAATTGAGATCAAAGAACGAATCGGCCAGGTTTCCAACCCGGACTGGGCCGCCGACCAGGGAATAAACTGGTACCACGGCGACGTTCTTCAGGCTTCAATCGGCCAGGGCTACAGCCTTTTCTCGCCGATTCAGATGGCGAACTATGTTGCGACCCTTGCCAACAGGGGAGTTCGAGTCAACGCGCATTTTGTAAAATCCATAAACTCCCACGATTTCAGCGAAGTTCTTTACGAAACCCCCGTTGAAGTTCTTTCCGATATGCAGATGACAGATTACACCTATGAATCCGTTCTTGCCGGAATGCTTCAGTCTTCCCAGGATTCTTCCGGTTTCGTCTGGAACGATTTCGGCATAAAGGTTGCTTCCAAAACCGGTACCCCCCAGACCACCACCAAAACCGTTAACAGTACCTTCATCTGTTTCGCTCCGGCGGATGACCCGGAAATTGCCATTGCGGTAATTATTGAAAAAGGTTGGCAGGGTTACACCGCCGCCCCGGTTGCAAGGGAAATTTTCGAATATTATTTTTCCACCGAATCCGGAAACGCGCCGGAAACGGATATTCTGGTTCCTTAAGAATGAAAATAAAAAAGACCGCCGTCGGCGGTCTTTTTTTATTTTTACAGCGTGCTCAAAAATTTTCTGAAACCGGAAACGAGCGTTTCGATGTTGCGCTCATCCATAACGGTGTCTTTCGGGGTATGTATCTTATCCATATAAAGACCGAGTTTTGATTTTTTAAAAGCGGCTACGCCGATGTTTTTCTTAAAATTCTTTTGGTCGGAAGGGTAATAAACAAATTTCGCGCTTTCGATGAGCACGGTTTTGTCGGTAACTTCCGCAAAGGCGGCTTTAAGATTTTCTTCCTGTTCCGGAAAGGACTTTTTATCCGGAATAAGCATAAGGTAATCGCCGTCGGAAACGCAATCGAAGTTTATAAGGAACTTGTTTTTCATGGTTTCCTTATATTCCTTATTGAAAGCGGAAGAGCCGAAAAGGCCTTTTTCCTCGTTATCGAAGAAGACGAAACAGCTTTGAGCACGTTCTTCCTCTGTCATGGCGCACATAAGTTCAATAAGGGTTATTACACCGGAAGTGTTGTCGTTAACGGTGTGTTTGTTGGCGGGACCAAATATCATAAGGAACAAAAGTGCCCAATAAGTGAGCAAAGTGAAGTAGCTTACCATTCCGGGGTCATTAAAAATCAAATCCGCCGCCTTTCCAACGGCACCGGCAAGAATGAACATCGGAATTATGAGCACGAAGGCATAGAGTATTGATACCGTAAGGCTTTTCGGCATTATGAAATTGGGTATCGGCATAACCGCCTGGGTGTCATAATGTGCGCCGAAAACAACTTTTGCGGTATCCGGATTGCCGATAACTATGTTGCGGTTATAGCTTAAACCGTCGGTTTGTATCCTTATATTCGGAAAATGAGCACGCATAAATTCGATGAAGGCGGTTTTTTGTTTCTTGGTTTTTCGAACCTGATATTTTTCAAGGATCTCTTTTGAAATTGAGGTCATAAAATCATCTCTTTTCATAAAAAAACGGGCGGTCACACAGGACCGCCCCTACATTCAAAATTAAAATTCGACGTCCTGAAGGCGGATAAGGGTTGCGACATAGATTTTAAGGGCTTCGAGCAGGAATTCGACGGATGCGCCTTCATCCACGCAATGGACTGCGCCGACCCATTCGGGCATGGGTCTTTCGGGATGCTCCGGGCCGAAGGAAACTGCATTGGGGAAGTCGCGGGCATAGGTTCCGCCACCCATGGTATAACATTCGGCCTTTTCGCCGGTGATTTCGTTATAGGTGTTGATGCAGGTTTTGATCTCTGCGGAATCCGGTTCGATATAGAAAGGTTCCATTTCGGCAACGGTTTCGCAAACGCAATGCTCACCGAATTTTTCGTTGATGGTTGCGGTGATCTGAGCACCGGAGGTGTTGGTGGGGTAGCGGCTGTCAAGGCTCTGGAAGAATTTTCCGTCCTTGATTCCGATGATTCCGCCGATGATGGTGAGGGGAGAGAACTTTTTGTCGTCTGCGTCAACGCCGATTTTGCTGCCATAGGGACAATCGTGGAGCGCTTTGAGCACGGAGAGATATCCGGCTTCGGCTTCGGAGCAAAGGTTCTTTTCAAGGATATAATTTACGAGCACGCCGATGGCGTTGATTTTGCCTTCGGGCATGGAAGCGTGACCGGCTTTGCCGAATGCGTTAACGGTGAGAAGGCCGTTTTCCGCGGAAATTTCGATTCCCTCTACGGTTTCGGGAAGTTCGCCTTCAAATTTGAGCACGGCTTTTGCTTTATCGGGAATTACGTTGAAAGCCATTCCGCCTTCGATGGAAACGATTTTTTCCGGAGCGCATCTGGAGGTTATCATACCCTGATAAATTCCTTTTTCACCGTTGCAGACCGGAAAATCGGAGTCCGGGCTGAATGCGAAAGCCGGTGCGGGATAGTTTTTGAGATAATACTGGACGTCGCCCATTCCGGTTTCTTCGTTTGCGCCAAGAAGTGCGCGAACGGGATAGCGAAGGGGAACGTTTCTTTCTTTAAGATATTTAAGGGCATAGAGGCAAATTACGCTGGGGCCTTTGTCGTCCATAACGCCGCGGCCGATGATATAGCCGTCTTTTTCCCACATTTCAAAAGGAGATTTTGTCCAGCCTTCGCCGACGGGAACAACGTCAAGATGGGTTACGGTTGCGATATATTTTTCTTCACCGGGAACGGGAATTTCGGCGTAGCCGATATAATTTTCGCAGTTTCTGGTTTCAAGGCCGAGTTCGGAAGCGATTTTAAGGCCGAGTTCTAGAGCTTTTTTCGGTTCTTTGCCAAAGGGAGCGCCCTCTTCCGGTTCGCCTTCGATGCTGGGAACGGCAACAAGTCTTGCGATATCGCGAAGG
Source organism: Oscillospiraceae bacterium (assembly GCA_017424665.1). Classification (GTDB taxonomy): domain Bacteria; phylum Bacillota; class Clostridia; order Oscillospirales; family Ruminococcaceae; genus UMGS1668. Next base: position 915 of record JAFOYK010000030.1, on the reverse strand, counting down.
ATGTTTTCTTTGTTTTCTTCGATGAAAAGATCTATGTCTTTAAGATTGATTTCCATTTTAAAAAATCCCCTTTCGGTTTAATCCATAGTTAAAGTATAGCCTTTTTTCGGTGAATTTCAAGGTTTTTAACAAAATATCCGGCTTCTTGACACAAAAGAAAAACGGTGTTATCATCAGCTTAAAAGAATACGGTCATCGGAGGACAGTACACCGTAGTGTAGGGGAGCAAAATTTATTTTGCGGCCGCCTGTCGGATAAGATGTCGGGTGAGCCCGGTTATTGCAATCAAGCGATAATCGGGGATTTTTTATTTTTCAGGAGGTTTTTATGAAAAAAGCAGAAGTTACCCTTGTTCCTTTAAAAGAATTTGACCGCGAACAGTTTATTCTTGATAACCAATGGGCGTTTAAACACGGCGCGCTTTTGGAATTTGGAGAAAGAGACGGCCATATCGATTCCGACGGCGAAATTATTTCAAGAAAAACCATCGAAACCTGTCTTGATTTGGAAAGCGCCGAGGCTTACAGAATTGTTTTTGAAGGAAAAAACGCCGGCGGAATCATTCTTCAGATCGACAAAGAGACGAACCGCAACGAACTTGATATTCTGTTTGTTCTTCCGGAATTTCACAGCAAAGGAATCGGTTACGGAGCCTGGCTGGCCGCGGAAAAACTGCATCCGGAAACAAAGATCTGGGAAACCTGCACCCCATATTTCGATAAAAGAAACATTCATCTTTACGTAAACAAATGCGGTTTTGTAATCGATCAGTTCTGGTGCAAATTTTTTAAGCCGGATCATGAAATTCCCGACGGAGCGACCGAGGACGAAGGCCCGGACGAAATGTTCCGCTTTATCAAAGTTATGAAGTCTTGAATAAACACCTCATCCGTCGAAACCTTCGGTTTTGCCACC
>JAFOYK010000205.1 GCA_017424665.1 Oscillospiraceae bacterium | reverse complement strand
ATGAAGCGGACGGAATTACCAAACATTCCGACCGTCTTAACGCAATGATCGATAAATATGAAGAACTTGCGACCGTTTTCCAGTCCATGGTAGACGAAGCAAAAGAATAACAAAAGATATAAAAAGCACCGCCCATCGGGCGGTGCTTCTTTTGTGCAAAAAAACGGGCGCACACACAGGTGCGCCCCTACAATAATCCATATAAAAGGACGGGGTTACAATCCCTCAGTCACGGCAAAGCCGTGACAACTCCCTTTACACAAGGGAGCCTTTTTTATTCTTCCTCTTTGTCTTTTTCGACCATGGTTTCTGCGCCAAGAAGGAATTTGTCGCCGAAGGTGAGAAGATATCCTTTTCCGGGTTCAAAATCCATTCCCGCAACCTCAAGGTTTACGTTGAAATGGGGGATGTTGATGCACATTCCGCTCTGGGGTTCCGCAAAAACAAGGGTTCCTTCGCCATAGCGGACGAATTTAAGAAGGACTTCCATGGGTTCAAGAATCTTATAATGGGGGCAGGAAGGCCAATAATCGATGTCGTCGATGTTTGCGTCATACATTCCGTGATCGATCATATCTTCAACAAGAAGAAAAACCGCGTTTTTGGTGGCGTCCGCGGTGATTCCGCGAACAATGTTCGGGTGTTTGTTATAAAGAATAAGAGTGCCCTCTTTGAGTTCATCAGAAGGTTTCATTTTGTTTTCTCCTTTCGGTGCTCAAAAATCAATAACGGAGTTTGATTGCGACCCAACCGCCGTGCTCAAGACGCTTTTCGGTAACAAAACCGGCTTCGTGGCAAGCGTTTTCAACTTCGTCAGCGCGGGTATCGATAATTCCGGAAACAATGAGCACGCCGCCTTTGAGAAGGTAATTCTTAACGGTGCTCAGAAGGCGGATGATAACGTCTGCGACGATGTTTGCGGTTACAATTTCAAATTTTCCGTGAACTTTGTCGGTAAGGTCACCGCAAACAAATTCGGTTTTGCCGTTAACTTCGTTGATTTCTGCGTTTTCGTTAGCAACTTTTACCGCAACAGGGTCGATATCAACGCCGAGAGCAGAAGGTGCACCAAGAAGAACGCCGCCAACGGAAAGAATTCCGCTTCCGGTACCAACGTCAAGAATTCTGGTTTCGGGGGTTACAACTTCTTCAAGAAGTTCAAGGCAAAGGCGGGTGGTGTCATGGGTTCCGGTACCGAAAGCCATGCCCGGGTCAAGACGCATCTGAACGTCGTCGCCGGAGGGAGTATATTCTTCCCAGGAAGGAGTCACAACAATGCGCTTGCCGATTCTCTGGGTGTGGTAATACTGTTTCCAGTTGTTTGCCCAGTCCTCTTCGTTAACGCCGACAATGGAGGTTTCGTATTCGATTCCTTCCGCATCAAGTCTTGCCTTGATGAATTCAACACATTCAAGAGCGTCTTTTTCCTGTTTGATGTAAACGTGGATAAGGGAATGGGTGCGGTCGCGCTCGAGAAGTTCCTGCTCGATAAGGTCAACATGGGCGATGTTCCATACAACGTTTTCAAGGTCGCTGTAATCTTCAACATAGATGCCCATATCCGCAATAACGGTGCAAACGTCGCTTGCTCTTGCGGTGTCTTCGGTTTTAACTTTAACTGTAAGTTCGTTCCAGGTTTCCATTATTAATCTCCCTTGAATGCGTCTTTGATTTTGTCGAAAAATCTTTTGCGTTTGGCATAGTTCTTATCGCCGGTGGTGGAATCGAAGTCGCGGAGCATATCTTTCTGTTTTCCGGAAAGGTTGGTGGGAACTTCGATGTTAACTCTTACATATTGATCGCCGCGTCCGCGATTGTTTACGTACTGAATACCTTTGTTGCGAAGGCGGAAGGTAGTTCCGGGCTGGGTGCCTTCCGGAATGTTATAGGAAACTTTTCCGTCAATGGTGGGAACAATGATTTCATCACCGAGAACAGCCTGAGCATAGGTTACGGGGATGTCTACCCAGACGTCAAAACCTTCGCGCTGGAAAATCGGGTCTTCCTTTACCATAACGGTTACGTTAAGGTCGCCGGAAGGACCGCCGTTTGTGCCGTCATCGCCCATTCCGCGAACAACAAAAGTCTGGCCGTTATCAATTCCCGCGGGTATATCAACGGTGATTTTTTTGTTGTGGCGAACTCTTCCCATTCCGTTGCAGGATTTGCAGGGGTCGTTTATGATCTTGCCCTTTCCTCCGCAGCGGGAACAGGCCTTAACGGTCTGGATAACGCCGAAAGGACTGCGCTGCTGAACGCGAACCTGGCCGCTGCCGCCGCATTCGGGGCAGGTTTCGGGGGAAGTTCCGGGTTTTGCGCCGGTTCCGTTACAATCGGAACAACGTTCAAGCCGCTGAATCGGAATTTCCTTCTTACAGCCTTTTGCAGCTTCCATAAAGGTGAGCTGAATACGCACCTGGGTGTCGTTTCCGCGGATAGGACCGTTGGGGTTGCGGGTTTTTGTTGAACCGCCAAAGCCAAAGCCGCTGAAAATATCGCCGAAAATATCGCTGAAATCGCCGAAATCTCCGTGCTGATACTGCTGATATCTTTCATAACCGCTTTGGCCGCCGCCATAGGAAGGATCTACTCCTGCGTGGCCGAACTGGTCATAGCGGGAACGTTTTTGTTTATCGGAAAGGACTTCATAGGCTTCGCCTACTTCCTTGAATTTAGCTTCTGCGGTTTTATCGTCCGGGTTAAGGTCCGGATGATATTTTTTTGCCATTTTGCGGTAGGCTTTTTTTATTTCGTCATCGGTTGCGCCTTTTTCAACGCCAAGGACTTCGTAATAATCGCGCTTATCCGCCATTTTTGCACCACCTTACTTTTTATCTATGTATAGCACTTTCTGCGCAGAGGAAAACCCCTGCGCAGAAACCGATAGATTATAAATTTTTAAGAATTATCAGTTATCGTTAACTTCTCTGTAATCAGCGTCAACATAACCGTCGCCGTTTGCGCCGTGGTTGCCGCAATCGCCGCAGTTACCGTCGCAACCGGGCTGGCCGCCCATGTTAGGGTCGCCGTTAGGGTTTGCCTGCTGGTAAACTTTTGCGGAAACTTCGTAGAATTTTTCTTCAAGAGCTTTCTGTTTTGCTTTGATGTCTTCGATGTTTTCGCCTTTAAGAGCTTCTTTAAGGTCATTGATTTTTGCTTCAAGACCGGATTTATCGTCTGCACCGAGTTTGTCGCCAAGGTCTTTGATGGTCTTTTCAGACTGATATACCATCTGGTCAGCAGCGTTGCGGGTGTCGATTTCTTCACGGTGTTTCTTATCCTGCTCTGCGTACTGTTCTGCTTCTTTAACGGCTTTTTCGATATCCTCTTTGCTCATGTTGGTGGAAGAGGTGATGGTGATGTGCTGTTCTTTGCCGGTGCCAAGGTCTTTTGCGCTTACGTGAACAATGCCGTTTGCGTCGATGTCAAAGGTTACTTCGATCTGCGGAATACCTCTGGGAGCGGGCATGATGCCGTCAAGATGGAACATACCGAGAGATTTGTTATCTCTTGCCATTTCGCGTTCGCCCTGAAGAACATGAACTTCAACGGAAGTCTGGCCGTCTGCGGCGGTGGAGAAAATCTGGGATTTCTTTGCGGGGATGGTGGTGTTTCTGTCGATGATCTTGGTGAAAACTCCGCCAAGGGTTTCAAGACCGAGGGAAAGAGGAGTTACGTCAAGAAGAACAAGACCTTTAACTTCGCCGGAAAGAACGCCGCCCTGGATTGCCGCACCAAGTGCTACGCATTCATCGGGGTTGATGCCTTTGAAAGGTTCTTTGCCGGTGATATTTTTAACTGCTTCCTGAACAGCGGGAATTCTGGAAGAACCGCCGACGAGAAGGATTTTGTCGAGTTCGGAAGCTTTAAGACCTGCGTCGGAAAGAGCCTGGCGAACCGGTCCCATGGTTGCTTCAACAAGGTCTGCGGTAAGTTCGTTGAATTTTGCTCTGGAAACGTTTACGTCAAGGTGTTTCGGGCCGGTTGCATCAGCAGTGATGAAGGGAAGGTTTACGTTGGCCTGGGTCATGCCGGAAAGCTCGATTTTGCATTTTTCTGCTGCTTCTTTAAGTCTCTGCATAGCCATTTTGTCGGAGCGGAGGTCGATTCCGTTTTCAGCTCTGAACTGGTCTGCAAGATAGTTGATAAGTCTGTCGTCAAAGTCGTCGCCGCCGAGGTGGTTGTTACCTGCGGTTGCAAGAACTTCCTGAATGCCGTCGCCCATTTCGATGATGGAAACGTCGAAGGTACCGCCGCCAAGGTCATAAACCATGATTTTCTGGTCTTCTTCTTTATCTGCGCCGTAAGCAAGAGCTGCTGCGGTGGGTTCGTTGATAATACGTTTTACTTCAAGACCTGCAATGCGGCCTGCGTCTTTGGTTGCCTGGCGCTGTGCGTCGGTGAAGTAAGCGGGAACAGTGATAACTGCTGCGGAAACGGTTTCACCAAGATATGCTTCTGCGTCAGCTTTAAGTTTCTGAAGAACCATTGCGGAAATTTCCTGGGGGGTGTAAGCTTTTCCGTCAATGTTTACTTTATAATCGCTTCCCATGTGACGTTTGATGGAAGTGACGGTTCTTTCGGGGTTGGTAACAGCCTGGCGTTTTGCTGCCTGGCCGATTACACGTTCACCGGTTTTGGAAAAACCGACAACGGAAGGGGTGGTTCTTGCGCCTTCGGGGTTAGGAATAACGACTGCTTCGCCGGCTTCCATAACTGCAACGCAGGAGTTGGTGGTACCAAGGTCAATACCGATAATTTTTGCCATAATATATTCCTCCAATTAAGTTAAAGATTTACAAGATTGATTATATTAACAGGGTTTGCCTTAAAAAACAAGTTTATCAGTTTGCTACGATTACCATGCTGAAGCGGATCACTTTGTCGCCAAGCATATAGCCTTTGCGGTAGCAATCGGTAATTACGTTTTCGCCGTAAGCGGGGTCTTCGGTGTGCATAACGGCTTCGTGAAGGTTGGGGTCAAACTGTTCGCCAACGTCGGGGATTTCTTTGACGCCCATGCTGTCGAAAACTTCTTTAAGGGTGTTCTGGATAAGAGCGATTCCCTTTTTGAATTCCTCGTCCTTACATTCATAGTTAAGAGCCCTTTCGAAGCTGTCAAGAACGGGAAGAAGCTTTTTAACTGCTTCCGTGGTTGCATCGCCGTAAATTGCGTCTTTTTCGCGCTGGCTGCGTTTACGGAAGTTATCATATTCCGCAAGGGTGCGGAGATATTTGTCATAAAGTTCGTCTTTTTCTTCTTTAAGAACCTCAAGTTCGGTTTTTTCAGCGGGAACTTCGGTCTGCTCTTCGATTGGGGTTACGTTTTCTTTATCCATTTTCATCACCTGTTTTTCTTTGATATGTTATAGAAAGCAGTGTGCCGAGTTTTTCAGCAAAATATTCAAGGTGGGGAATAAGCCTTGAATAATCCATTCTTACCGGTCCGATAAGACCGATGGTTCCGCAATCGTTCTCGCCGATGGAGAACCTTGCGACAAGAAGCGAACTTCCGGAAAGCTGGGAAAGGCTGTTTTCCTTTCCGATGAAAACCGTTACGCCGGAAGGGTTGTTTCCGATTACCGGTCCAAGCTCGTCGCGTTTTGAAATCAGCTTCATGATTTCAAGCGCTCTGTCGGAATATTCGTTATAGGTAAGGAGTTTTTCCCTTCCGCCAAGGTAATATTGGCCGTCGTAAACTTCCTTGCAAAGTTCGTAAATTCCTACGATAAGGGGGTTGAAAACTCCGGAATATTCGCCGAGCTGAATTGAAACGGAATTCATAAATTCAGCGGTTATTTCTTTAAGGGTGTGTCCGCAAAAGCGGTCGTTGGCGAATTTTCTGAAGAAATCCGCAATTCCGGTGTTTACCCTGAAACCAAGGCGGCAAACTTTGCTTTTAACAACTCCGTTGGAAGCGATTACAAGAAGAACGACCGTTGTGGCGTCCGCCGGAACGATATCAATGTGTTCAACTGTTACGTAACTCGGGGTCGTTGTCATTGCAATGGTGGCACAGCCGGTGTATTCCGCAAGGGCTTCGGCGCAATCCGCAAGGAGCTTATCCGGATCCGGGTCTCCGATATTGAAGAGAGCGTCGATACCGTCTTTCTCGTCCTCTGTAAGGGGTTTTGCGCGCATCAGGCTGTCGATATAAGCTCTGTAGCCAAGGTGGGAAGGAACCCTTCCTGCGGAGGTGTGGGGCTGTTCAAGAAGTCCCATTTCAAAAAGCGCGGCCATTTCGTTTCTTACCGTTGCGGGGGAAACAGAAATTCCGGGGAATTCGGAAAGCGTTTTTGAACCCACCGGTTCGCCGGTGCGGATATATGTTTCAACAATTGCGGAAAGAATTCTTTTCTTTCTGTCGTCAAAAAACATTCTGTCGCTCTCCTTTCCTGTTTGCTTGTTTGTCTTTAGCACTCATATCTTTCGAGTGCCAACAACTATATTATACTTATATTTTTCCCAATGTCAAGCAAATACACAAAAAATTCATAAATTTTTAGCACTTTTTATCTCCGAGTGCTAATTTTGTCGAAAAATGTTTGCATTATAATGTATTATAATAAAAAAGGAGCGTGCCGTTTGGCACGCTCTTTTTTATTTATAATACATTATAATGCAAACATTTTTCGACAAAATTAGCACTCGGAGATAAAAAGTGCTAAAAATTT
>JAFOYK010000152.1 GCA_017424665.1 Oscillospiraceae bacterium | reverse complement strand
TAATGGAGATGACGATTGTGAAGACTATTAAAAAATATGCAAAAAGATATTTTATTGACGCTATGTCAGCAATGGCGCTCGGACTTTTTGCTTCGCTTCTGATTGGAACGATTTTCGGAACGGTCGGAACATATCTCGGTCCTGACTATATTTCTAACGAAACAATAAACGCAATAGGCGGATTTTTCAGTGAAATGAAAACCTTTGCCCAAGGCGCTTCCGGAATGGCAATTGGTGTTGCAATTGCATATTCACTTAAGGCAGACCCGATTGTTATGTTTTCCTGTGCCGCAGTCGGAAGCCTTTCCTATTCTTTGGGAGCAACAATTATTCTTGCGGACGGAAGCAGTATCGCATATACAGCAGGTCCTGCGGGAGCTTATATTGCGGCGATTTTTGCAGTTGAAATCGGAATGCTTGTTTCCAAAAAAACAAGAGTGGATATTCTTGTTACACCAACGGTGACTATTATTGCAGGCTATGCTCTTGCGCAAATAGTCTGTCCCGCTGTTGCTTATGTTATGTACTATCTCGGAGATTTTATAAACACAGCAACTGAAATGCAGCCTTTCCTTATGGGAATTATTATTTCTGTTGTTGTCGGAATTATACTTACTCTTCCGATTTCTTCCGCAGCAATCTGCGCAATGATAGGAATAAGCGGAATTGCCGGTGGTGCGGCGGTTGCCGGTTGTTGTGCACAGATGATTGGTTTTGCGGTAATCAGTTTTGCAGATAACGGTTGGGGAGGATTTTTTGCCCAGGGGCTTGGAACATCAATGCTCCAGATGAGCAATATTATTAAGAAACCGGCAATTTGGATTCCGCCGACTCTTGCTGCGGCTGTTACAGGCCCTATAAGTACTCTTGTTTTTAAGCTTGAATGTACCGGTGTTTCTGCAGGAATGGGAACCTGCGGACTTGTAGGCCCTCTCGGAGTGCTGAGTGATATGGAAGGCGGAACTGATATGTGGTTTGGGCTTCTTCTTGTGTGTTTTGTTCTTCCCGCAATTCTTTCTTATGCATTTTATTTTATTATGAAAAAAATGAAACTTATAAAAAACGGTGATATGAAACTTCAAAGCTGAAAGGATTGATGATATGGTTGAAAAGGCAATGATTTTTGCTTCAAAAGCGCATGAAGGAATGTTCAGAAAAGGAACGGATATTCCTTATATCGTTCATCCGATGGAAGCAGGGGCCATTGCCGCATCGGTAACATCTGATAAAGAAATCATAGCTGCCGCAATTTTACACGATACTCTGGAAGATACTTCGGTTACTCCTTTGGAAATAGAAAGAGAATTCGGAAAAGAAGTTTTAAGGCTTATAGAAAGCGATTCTGAGGACAAAAGGGAAGACCTTCCTCCGGAGCAGACCTGGAAAATAAGAAAACAGGAAACGATAGATTATCTTAAAAACAAAGCTGATAGGAAAGAAAAGATAATTGCTCTTTCGGATAAACTTTCCAATATAAGATCGATTTATCGCGATTATGAAAAAATCGGAAACGAACTTTGGAACAGATTTAACCAAAAAGATAAGAACGAGCATGCATGGTATTACGGAAGTTTTACAGAAACTCTTTCCGAACTCGGTGATACAGCTGCTTATAAAGAATATTGCGAACTTGTTAAGAAAATTTTCGGATAAAAAAGCACCGTGCTCAAAGAGCACGGTGCTTTTGGTTTTTATAATAATCACATATCTTCCGGACGTTTTTTGTATTTTCTTGCGGAGGAAAAACCTCTTCCGCGAACTTCGGAAACGCGGCTGATGATAATGAAGCTTTTTGGGTCAATGATGTGGGCAAGGCGTTCAACTTTTGCAATTTCACGGTTGGATACAATGGACATAACAACTTCGGTTTCGTATCGTTTATAACCGGTTTCTGCATGAAGAAGGGTTACGCCGCGGTCAATCTGGGTAAGGATGGCATCTTTGATTTCGTGAGCTTTTCTTGTAACGATTTTAATTTCAGTTCTGGATTTCCCGAGAACAAGAGTTTTATCAAGGAAGAAGGTGTATACGAAAGTGAAAATAATGCCGTAAAGGATAAGATCCATGGATTTGAACATTGCAAGAAGGACTACAACTATAAAATCCAAAGCATAAAGAGTTGTTGAAACGGGAATATGGAAAAGCTTGTTAAGAACAAGGGGAGGAATATCCATACCACCGGTGGAAGCTCCGGAACGGATTACAAGACCGAGAGCAAAACCGATTCCTACGCCGCCGAGAACAGCACAAAGGAAAACATCGTCAGTAAGGTAATAATCTCCGAAAATCCGGTTGCTGATTTCAAGAAAAACAGGGTAGCAGAAAGAACTGAGAATGGTTGTCATTGCAAAGGCTTTTCCAAGAATAAAATAACCAACACAAAGCATTACAACGTTAAACACAAGAACAAAAGCGGAGATGGGAATATGAAGGAAGTGTTCGATAATAAGAGCAATACAGGTAGTTCCTCCCAGAGCGATACCTGAAGGAAGGACAAAAAGCTTTATGGTCAAAGCATAAATAATATTTCCTAAAATGATGCAGAAAAACGGGAAAAATTTTTGCCAGAGATTTTTAACTTTTTCCATTTGAACAGCCCTTTCATAATTACAAAAAAACGTTTGCCAAGAATTTTCCCTGACAAACGTGGATCGAAGCTTTCGCTTAATACAATATCATTATATAGTTATTTTTAATATAATGTCAAGATATATTTATAAATTTTGAAATAAAAAAACC
>JAFOYK010000029.1 GCA_017424665.1 Oscillospiraceae bacterium | reverse complement strand
TTTATGAACCGGAACTTATTGCAAACCAAATTGCCGCCCTTAATCAGCTCAGTTACGAAAATTACGGCGCAATTTGTGAGGAACGCTACGGAACCTTCCTTTTTAAAGAATATACGGAAGATATTTCGGCTGTTCCGGACGCAATCACATATGAACCGGTTGTTTATGACGGAGTGGCTTCTATGTATAACGGCTATTACCTCGACTTCTTTGAAAGAACTGTTCGGGAAGTTCTTAATTTTTCCTCTGTTGAGGAAATGTATGAAAATATGGAACAGTATATTTCCGATGATTTTCTTTACAGAGGCTATAATCCTTATTTTGTGGAGTTTGACGGAAAACTTTATAAAGCTGTCGGAAACCACGGAAACATCGGAATAACTTACGGAAACAGTAAAATTGTTTCCGAAACGGAAAACAAGATGACCGCAGAAGCGGAAGTTTATGCCTCCATTTCCGGCGAAAGAATCGGCGACGCCACCATCGAATTTGAAAAATTCGGTAATGATTGGAAAATTGTCGGTGTAGTTGATGAAATTGAATATTAAATAACACAAAAAAAGCCTTCCGAAACGGAAGGCTTTTTTTGTTAATAAAATATAAATTGATTTTTTGCTCATATATGGTAAAATATAAAAACCGAAAGGAGAGGTTTTCTTGCAGTTCCTTATAACATTTCTTGAAGGCATAATTTCTTTTATTTCGCCTTGCATGCTTCCCATGCTTCCGATCTACGTTTCATATTTTGCCGGAGGCTCGGATAAAAAAGAAAATATATTTAAAAGAGCGCTTTGCTTCGTGCTCGGTTTCACCGTTGTTTTCGGTGCGCTTGGCCTTTTTGCAGGAACGCTCGGTTCTTTTCTTGCAAAGTATCAGACCGCGGTTAACGTCGTTACCGGTGTGATAGTAATTCTTTTCGGCCTCGGCTATCTCGAGGTTTTCAATCTTCCGTTTTTCAAAGGAATGGGAAACGTAAAGAAGGTGGAAAGCACTTTCGGCGCGTTTCTCTTCGGAATCATATATTCAGTAAGCCTCACGCCTTGCGTAGGAGCTTTTCTCGGTTCGGCCTTAATGCTTGCTTCAAATTCCGAAACAGCCTTGGAGGGCCTTATACTTCTTCTGACGTATTCTCTCGGTCTCGGAATTCCTTTTGTTTTCTCGGCGGTTCTTCTTGATAAACTTGGCGGAACCTTTGATTTTATTAAAAAACATTACGGAATAATCAACAAGGTCTGCGGAATTTTTCTGATCATTGTGGGCGTTTTTATGATGTTTGGAATTCTCAATGCGCTGCTTGCGCTTTTTAATTAAAGGAGAAATTTTATGGATAAAAAAGTAAAATATGCGATAATCGTTCTTTGCGCCGCGGCGGTTCTTCTTGCGGCGGTAATAGGCTATGATTATCTTTCCGCAAACTATAATAATGAAGTTCCTTCCGAAGCGGGTTCTTCCGCCGAAGCGGTTATGGCTCCGGATTTCACCGTTTATGATAGGGAAGGGAACGCAGTGAACTTTTCCGATTTTGCGGGAAAGCCGGTTGTAATAAACTTCTGGGCAACCTGGTGCGGATATTGCGTCAAGGAAATGCCAAGCTTTGAAAAGGCATATCAGGAATTTGGCGACGAAGTTGTTTTCATGATGATAAACGTCACTGACGGATTTCAGGAAACAAAAGAGGATGCGGCTGAATTTATTGAAGAAAAGGGTTACACCTTCCCGGTTTATTATGACCTTGATCTTTCTGCCGCAATGGTATATGGAGCAAGCTCTCTTCCTGCAACGGCATTTATCAATTCCGAAGGAAAACTTGTTCACGGCCAGCTTGGAATGATGAGCGAAGACGCTCTTTACGGATACATCGGAAAAATTCTTGAACAATAAAAAAAGCGCCCCTTCGGCGCAAACATCTTTACAAATGAAATGACCCTTGAATTATCGCATCTTTCACCTACGATAAAGCAAGGGTCATCTCTGTTCGGTTTTAAAGTCTGTCATATTTCAACCTCTCTTTCTACGGTTTAACCCGCTGTCTCTGGCTGATTGCGATTTCCGGACGCTTCTTACTTTAAGCCTATTAAATAAAACGCGTCAATCAAAAGTTGGGACATGATTTTATGCCGGAAACCTTTTTACCAAAGGTGGTAACGGTTTTTCCTCCGAAAGCTTTTAAAAAATTAAGCTTTCAACTTTTAGTTGTACATTGGAATCATCCTTTCTGTGACTTAAATATACCACTTCGGAAACCGGATTTCAATCCGCAATATTGTACTAAGTTAAAGCAGTAAAGTTATGCAGAACACAGAAATTGTGTTTCTGCTATTGACATTTGTTCGCGGGAGGAGTATATTATAAATGTTGGGCGGCCAAAAAGGCCGTCTTTTTTTGTTTTTTGGCAACAAAAAAGCGCCCGCCGGCGCAAACATCTTTATAAATGAAATGACCCTTGAATTATCGCATCTTTCACCTACGATAAAGCAAGGGTCATTTCTGTTCTATTTTAGTATCTAACATCATTTTAACCTCTCTTTCTTTTTATTCCTACATTCTGCTGCTGCCTTCGTATGTCAATTTTTTCTCGTTCCCTTTAACACTTCTTTTATTCTTCTTTTCCCCTAAGCGGGTTGATCTTGATGTCGGAACTTTTTTATTTTTTGTTCTTTCCGAAGGTCAGCAAAAAAGATTTTCCAACTCAGATTTTCTTCTTTTTATCTTTTCTTTATCTGAGTTCCTGATGTTTATCTGTACATCGGGGATCATCCTTTCTGTGACTTAAATATACCACTGTTTTCTGCGGTTTTCAAGCCGCAATACCTTACGAATTTGATTTTATCTATTTGTGCAAATTTAACAATGGGAACACAAAATGTTGAAAACTGTTGACAGTTATATACTAATTTTTACAAAAAAAGGCAATAAAAAAACGCCTTTCCGGCGCAGCGCAAAAACCTTGTAAAATAGAAATAACCCTTGACCGAATGCATCTTTCACCTGCATCAGCCAAGGGTTATTTCTCTGATATCTTAAAATCTAACATATTTCAACCTCTCTTTCTTCTGATACCGAAGCCTTCGTATCACCATTAACAAGTTTCGTTGGTTTGCCTTTTTCTTGCACTTCTTCTAACAGCTTTTTAAGAAACTTTTTTCAGCCGAAGGTCATTCGATCCCTTTTTTGAAAACCTTTTGATAAGGCTTTCAAAATTTCATTTGTACATTGGAATCATCCTTTCTGTGACTTAAATATACCACTCTTTTGTCCGCTTTTCAATCCGCAATACCTTACGAAATTACTGCAATTTCTTTGTGCAAATAGTATATTATCGGAGCAGTTTGTTGAAAACTATTGACATTTATCACATAATTTGATAAATTACTATTGTTGGGTCAAAGTTTTGGCCATAAAAAGCACGGCGGCTTTCATTGCCGCCGTGTTTTTTAAATAAATCAAAGAGGTTTATATATGAACGTTATTCACCATATTGCGGTCATCTGTTCCGATAAGGAAAAAGCAATGGATTTTTATGTGAACAAGCTCGGTTTTCCGGTAATAAGAGAAAACTACCGCCCGGAAAGGGAAGACTGGAAAATAGATCTTGCTATAAACGAAACCACCGAGCTGGAACTTTTCATAATGAAAGACCACCCGGCAAGGCTTTCTCCGGAAGCCTATGGCCTTCGCCACCTTGCTTTTAAAGTTGAAGACGTTGAAGAGAAAGCGGCGGAGCTTGAGAAAAAAGGCATAATCTGCGAACCCATAAGAATTGATGAATTCACCTGCGGAAAAGCAACCTTTTTCAAAGACCCGGACGGAATGCCGCTGGAAATTCATGAATAAAAAAAGCACGGCGAAAAGCCGTGCTTTTTTATGGTCGAAGTGACAGGACTCGAACCTGCAGCATCCTGCTCCCAAAGCAGGCGCGCTACCAATTGCGCTACACCTCGGTTTAGTGTTTTCGATTACAGTTCCAAAGCAGGCGCGCTTCCTCTTGCGCTACACCTCGATAGAACCTTAATATTATAACTTAATTATTTGCTTTTGTCAAATCTTTTGAATAATTCGCTTCATACCTTCCAAGGCTTTTTCATAGATATGAAAACGGAGGGGAAAAATATGAATTTGCTTGAAAAAAGAAAAGAAAAAAAGCTTTTGAAAAAGCGCAGGGAAGAGCGCGAGCGCCTTCGGAAAGACATTGAAACTCTTGAGGCGGAAATGGAAAGAAACGAAGCGGTTTTTAATCTTACAACCGACGAATATCTTCTTGAATCCGCAATTTATGAGCACAACGCCCAAAAGGCGAAAATGAATTATCTTCTTAAGCTTGCAAAGGAGATCTAAAGCTTTTCCTGAAAAAATAAAACGGCTTGCAAAAATCAAATTTTTATAGTAAGATACAGTTATATGAAACGGAAGGAGGGGTTTAAGATGCAGATAAGACAATCCGGCGAAGATTATCTTGAGGCTATTCTTATGCTTCAAAAAAGAAACGGTCAGGTCCGTTCCATAGATATCTGCAACGAACTTGGACATTCCAAACCCACCGTTTCCGTGGCCATGAAAAATTTCCGTGAGAACGGTTATATCAACATGGACGACGACTATCTTATCACCCTTACCGAAAAGGGAAAAGCCATTGCCGAAAGCGTTTATGAGCGCCATATCATAATTTCCAAATTCCTTATGGCAATCGGCGTTGATGAAAAAACCGCTTTGGAAGATTCCTGCAAAATTGAGCACGACCTTTCCGACGAAACTTTTCGCTGCATGAAGGAGCACTATAACAAAATCACCGAATAAAAAAACACGGTCGGCTGACCGTGTTTTTTTGTTATAATTTTTTGCTGAGTCTTTCAATTTCCCTTTTGTGGATATCCACCCATTCGCCTTCGGTGATGTTCCATTCCTTTTCACAAACTTCGATTGCTTTGTGACGGTATTCAATGGCTTTTTCATAATCTCCGGTGGCCTCCGCAATGCAGGAAAGGGATTCCGGAATATCCACATATCTGGGCGGTTCCTGAAGTTCAAAGGCGTGCTCATAAAATTTTATTGCTTCATCAAAGCGGCAGAGCCTTGCGAAAAGGTCGCCCTTGCATGACCAGGAAAGCCAGTAATCAAATTCTTCGGTCATGTGTTCCCAATATTCAAGCGCCTTCGGCAAATCACATTCCGCCTTTGCGATAAGTCCAAGATAAAGGTCGGTGCGGAAACTGTGTTCAATTTTGTCCATTTTCCAAAGATATTCCTTCGCTTCTTCGGTGCGTCCGTCCGCAAGAAGCAAATCCATAAGCCAGAGATATGTCCTTGGATTTTCCGGATGTTTTTCGATAAAATCTTTATAAAAATCAATGATTTCAACGTGGTTCGAAGCGTTGTAATCGCAATAAAGTCCGCCGACGGAATCGAAAATTATGTTATGGGCGCGTTTTTCGTCCGGGTTAAGATAAAGCGCTTCCTTTCCGGTTTTTTGCGCCATTTCGTTATATTCCGACGCGCGCTTTGAATAAAATTCGCCGAGAACAAGGGTTGCTTTTGCCTTTGTTCCGCTTTCGGAAATTTTTTCTTTAAGAAAACGTTCCGAATCCAGAAACTCTTTTTCGGGAATAAAATGCATATTGTCGATCATATTTTCGATCCGTTCAATGTGACTTTCGTCAGTTACGGAAAAAAGTTCGTCTATGGAAACACCAAAAAGAACGGAAATTTCCGGCAAAAGCTGGATATCCGGCATTGTTGTGCCGCTTTCCCATTTAGAAACCGCCTGGGCGGAAACGGAA
>JAFOYK010000178.1 GCA_017424665.1 Oscillospiraceae bacterium | reverse complement strand
TTTTATAAAACCATCGTTCAGGCCGACGGCGGTTTTCAATAAACATCGTCGCGCAAATGTAGGGAACGGTCCTGACCGTCCGTTAATTTTCTCTTTGGTCGAGCCAGGTTTTCATTTCGCTTTCTCAATAAGCTTTGAATAAATTCTTTCGATAAACCATTTTTCGGTGCTTTTGTTTTTTATGTCATCGAGCTCTATCCACATAACGCCGCTGTTTTCGTCCGGCTTAATGAAAAGTTCCTGATGTTCCGGCGCTTCGAAAAGATAGGTCACGTTAAGATGAAGATGGGAAGGAACGTATTTCCCGCGTTTTTCGTGGCCGCTTACCGGAACGATTTCCAGGGAAAGAATTTCTTCCGAAACCGGTTTTATATCGGTTATTCCGCTTTCTTCCTTTGCTTCCCGCTCCGCGACCTTAAGAAGATTGGTTTCGCCGTCGGCATGGCCGCCCATCCAGGCCCAGGAATCATAGATGTTGTGATATATCATCAAAACCTTCGTTCTTTCCGGATTAAGCACCCAGGCGGAAGAAGTGAAATGCGCCCGCTCGTTTTTTCTTTCAAAAACTTCCGGCTGTGAAAGCCATTCAAGAAAAAGTTTTTTGTCTCTTTCTTCCTGTTCGTTAAAAGGAACGTAATTTAAAATCTGTTCTTTAAGTTCCATAAAATCTCCCTAAAATTCAAGGCGGAAGAAAACTTCCGCCTTTTTTGTTTTTATCAGGAAAGTGCTTTGCTTCTGATAGTTTCCTCGAAGGAAATTGCTGCCTGGCAGTTGTTGATGAAGATAACGTCGGTTACGCCGTACTGGTCGATGAGAGCGCCGGTGCCTTTGGTTTCCTCGCGGATATCAACAACAACGATCTGTTCGAAATAATCGATCATAAAGGGAACGAAAGCGTTGCCGTAAGATTCTTTGAAAATCATAAGGGTTCTGCCGTTTTTGTTTTCGGTTGTGATAACGGTAAGAGGGTTATCGCCGCTTATGAACATTCCGGCATAGTTATTGTAATTATAGTTAAGGGCGGAAGTGTTGTACCAGTTTCCGCTGTTTCCCGCGATCATGGAATAACCTACATGGGGATAATGCGCAACGGTATAGTCGGGGTTTTCTTTAAGGCATGCGGGTTTTCCGGACCAGCTGTAAAGAGTTCCGAGAAAACCGGTTTTTACAACGGTTTCGTAAGAATCGATTTCATAAGGGATGATATCGTTTGCGTTGCAGAAAGCTACGGAAGCATAATATGCGCCAAGGCTGGTCCAATGGTGGTCGGTGCGGTAGAAGAGATATTCATCTCTGTGTTCGCTCATAACGCCGAAGATATCCGCCGCTTTGATTCCTTCGTTGAGCATTCCGTAGGTTGCGTCAATATGTGCTTTGGTGCGGTCATAAGGGTCGGTGTAACCTGCGGGAGGATTGAAAGCGCAGTTCTTGGGAACAAGAAGAGCGTTTACGGAAATTTCCGGATATTTTTCGGCAAATTTATTGATGGTGTTTGCCCAGCCGGCGTTTCCGCTTTCGGAAGGAAGGAAATATTCCATTGCGTAATCGCCGCAGACAAGGGTTGCTCCAACGTAGTATGCGTCAAGGTTGTTGTTATAATGTCCGCTTTCGGTTTCCGGAACAATGTTATCAAGGTTATCGGAAAGAGCGCCGTTTCTGCCGGGTTTGATGTATTTCTGTCCTGCCGGAACGATCTGAAGACCACAGGTTTCACAGGCGTTTTCGCTGTTCATGCTGTGACCGAGTTTGGGAGCAAGTTCGGTGCCGCAGGAAAGGCAGATCTGGGGTTCGGTGCAGGTTGCGGCTTCACCGGGAGTATGTTCAAGCTGAGGGGAAAGTTCGATTCCGCAGTTTTCACAGAGTTGGGGCGCAAGGCAGGTTGCTTCCGCTCCGGGGCGGTGGCCGGTTGCTTCAACAAGAATTTCTTCACATTCGGTACAGATCTGGGGTTCGGTGCAGGTTGCCGCCGGGCCGGGAACATGTTCGTGACCGCAAGCGGAAAAGGCGCAGACCATAAGCGCCGCAAGAATAATAAGGGCAATTTTTTTCATAATGTCCTCCGTTTTTTAAGAAATATTTTTTAGGGTTACGCCAAAATACCATTATGAATTATACAGTAAATCCCTAAGGTTTTCAATAACAAAATAGTTCCTTTTGTTATAAAACCCAAAAAGCTTCAGAACAACCTGTGAAGTTTTTTCATTATAGATTTTTTAATCTTTATGCGTCTTTTGTTAAAACTTTCCGCCGCCCTTAACGAACCTTTAAAAACCTCATTCTTTACTGTTCTTGTCCTTTTTTTCACCCTTGCAATATAATCAAGAAACTCTCCTTCCGTTTCAAGACATTCTTCCGCAAAGGTTTGTTTTCTTTCAAATTTTCCTGCCCGGTAATTTTCAAGAACCTTTTCGTAACGCTTAACGGCGTTTGCAACGGAATCTTCCCAGGAGATGTAAATTTTTTCCGCGGCGTTTTCTCCGACTTTTTTCATAAGTTCTCGGTTTTTACAAAGAAAAACAAGCTTTTCCACAAGGCTTTCGGCACTGTTTTCAATAGTAAAACCCGTTTCGCAATCCAAAATTCCTTCTGCGGCGCAGCTTTTTTTAATCAAAACGCTTGCAAGGCCGCAAGCCGCCGCTTCGCGAACAACAAGCCCGTTTGTATCATAAACCGAAGGGAAAAGGAAAAGATCTGCCCTGCTGTAAAAAGCACGTATCGCGTTTCTGTTATTAATCGGACCTGTAAAAATACATTTTTCCGAAAGGCCCAGTTCTTCGGAATATTTTTTCACTTCATCAAAATCAAGACCGCCGCCCACAAAAACCATCCGAAAATCTTCGCCGGTTTCTTTAAGTTTTGCAAGACCTTCAAGGATTATGTCAAGGCCTTTGTACCAGGCCATTCTTCCCACAAAAAGAAAAACCGGAACATTTTCCGGAAGGCTATATTCCCCGGTGTATTTTTCAATTTCTTCTTTCGAAACCTTTCCTTTAGGAATATCAACTCCGTTTGGCATTACGATAAAATCGCCTTTATAACCAAGGCTTTTAAGATTTTCTCCGGCGCCTTCGCTTACGACCCAAACTTCGTCGCAAGCTTCAATGTTTCTTATAATTCCTTTTATTATTTTATCTTTTAAGTATCCTTTTCCTACCGCTCTTTCAATATCCACATCAAACTTCGTATGATATGTAAAAATTATCGGGCAGTTCAAAGGTTCGCGCAAAGTTCTTGCAAGAACGGTTGAAGCAAAGGGGCAATGGGTATGTATTATGTTTATATTTTCCGCCTTAATTTTATCAAGGGTTTCGTAAGAAAAAGGATATCCGGCGCGGTAATCTATAATACGCTCGGTATTGATGCTTGGAAAACGGATAACTTTATAAGAAAAGTCGGAATCTTTCTCTTTAGGGTGAAAAGGAGCCGCTACAATGGCTTTGCCATGTTTTTCGTTAATAACTTTTGCGTAATTCATAACGGTGTTTGCAACGCCGTCTATAAGCGGAGGAAAGCTGTCATTAATAAGGCAAACTTTTAAATCTTCCAAAAATTTCACCGCCTTTTAAATAATTTTTTCCAAACGGTATCATATCATCAAATTGTGAATTTTCTGTTTCACTTTATTTAAGAATATTTTAAACCCTGTGTCGGAATTTGCTGAAAAACAAAGGTGCAACCGCCGGTTGCTAAGGTTTTAAACCCCTGTTGATAGACATTTACATTTAAAAATGTTATGATTTTATTATTAAAGGAGGCGATTTTCAAAAATGACTCTCGGCGAAAAAATCTATAAACTCCGCACAGAGCGGAATTTATCCCAGGGCGACCTTTCGGAAATTCTTGAAGTTTCGCGCCAAAGCGTTTCAAAATGGGAAAACGGCGCCGCCACTCCCGACCTTGATAAGATAATAAAGCTTTCCGAAATTTTCGGAATAGCAATCGACGAACTTGTTAAAAACGAGGAAGTTTCCGCTCCTTCGGAGCAAAAAACGCCGGAAATAATAATAAAAAAAGAAAGCAGTTTTCCGCCCCGTAAAATCATCGGAACGGTTCTGCTTTCCCTTTCGCTTATTGTAACTGTTGTTCTTCTTGCCGCCGGAGGCGGAATTTCCGGGCTTGTGCTTTCTTCCCCGCTTATCCTTTGCGGAATAATCTGCTTTATTTTCAAAAAGAACATCGGCCTTTGGTGCGCCTGGGCGGTTTTCTTCTGCGTGGATATGTATATGCGCCTTGCAACGGGAACAACCTCCGCTCTTGTCCTTAATTTCCAGGCGCTTTTGTTCATGATCCGCGGCGGAGAGTTCTTAAGACTTTTGCTTGCCGCCGCCCAGC
>JAFOYK010000082.1 GCA_017424665.1 Oscillospiraceae bacterium | reverse complement strand
GGTCCCGATAAGTATCTGTTCGGTGAAAGGTGCTTTCCAATCCGGGAAAAATTTATAAATCACCGAAGAAACTTTTTCACGGATAAGGTTTATGTAAAAACCTAAAGAAGAATTTTCTTTCCTGGTAACTTCGATTGGCGAATTTGTGTAAGCATAAATTTTGATTTTTCCGGCGCGGTTTTCAAGAACTTCACCGAAATCGTTGGAATCGTAAACGGAAAAGGTTACGTTGCAGGAAACTTTATCATAAGGTTTTGCAAAGTTTTCGTTCCAACCTGAAACAAGAACGGTGATTTTTTGCGGCGCTCCTTCAATATCCACCGAATCGGTTTTAATTTTAAAAACAGGGTTTCCGCCTTTTGCCGAAATTTCGGTAACTGTTCCGGTAATTTCCGCGGAAGTTCCGTCAAGGGCAAGCGCCGGATAAAACCCGAAAAAGACGTTTGCGGCAACAAGACCGAAACCTATCGCAGAAGAAGCGATCAGAACGGAAACTCTATGATATTTTTTGCCGAAAAGAAGAAAGCCAAGGCTTCCTAAAACAAGGCAAAAAGTAAAAATCAGCAAAAATTCCAGAGGAATGAAAGCGGCAATAAAGGCGGAAAAAAGCATTATGAAGGCAAAAAACGTAAGAAAATACGGCATATTATCCACCTCCTATTATCTTAATTATGCCAAAATAACAGGAAAGTTTCAATAGCAAAAAACGCCCGCAATGCGGGCGCTTTTTTATCGGTTTCATTCGGCAAAATGAACAGTGATGTCACGGATCCATTTTCCGCTTTTAAGACGAATCAAACTTACAACGTTTTTAAGAAGTTCGTCGGAGCGAAGCATTAAATAAACGAAAGGCGGAGCCCAGCCGAGAACAAGTCCGGTAAGAGCGCCAAGGGGAATTGCGACGGTCCAAAGGAAAAGAACGTCAACAAGCATTGCTGTTTTGGTGTCGCCGCCGCCGCGGAAAATTCCGACAACGTACTGAACAGACATGGACTGCAAAACAAGAACAACTGCATAGGAAACGATAAGGTCGTAAGCAAGGGCTTTTGTGCTTTCGGAAACCTCATAAAAATTGATAACGGGTCCGCGGATAATAAGAAGAGTTATTGCGGAAAGAACGCCGAGAACCGCGGAAATAAGAACAATGGTTTTCGCTTTGTTAAGAACAGTTTCTTTGTCTTCGCCTCTTCCGATGGCGTTTCCGATAACAACAGAGGTTGCGTTGCCCATTCCGGAAACAACGACCCAAACGCATTGCCAGATTATGTTGGCAATGCTGTTTGCGGAAACAAATTCGGTGCTGATATGTCCGATTATCATTGAAAGAACAGAGGTTCCGATGCTCCAGACAGCTTCGTTAATAACAACGGGTGCGCCGGTTTTCAAAAACGCGCCAAGATATTTTTTTACCGGAACAAAAAGGTCTTTAAAAGTGTAGTGGATTTTCTTTTCGAAGAAGGAAAGGTAAACGAGAAGAATAATGAATTCAACAACACGGGCAATGGCAGTGGCAATTGCCGCGCCTTCAACTCCCATTGCAGGAGCGCCGAGATGTCCGAAAATGAGAACCCAGTTGAGCGAAACGTTTACGATAAGGGAAGAAAGATAGATAACAATCGAAACTTTTACAATATGGGCGGAACGAAGGACTGAGGCCATCGCGTTGGTTATGGAATAGAAAGGATATGCCCAGCCGATTATGCGAAGATAGCTTGCGCCGGCTTCGATAACTTCAAGGTCGTCCGAATACCAGCTCATGACCGTTTCCGGAATGCATATTGCAAGGGCGGAAGCAACAAGGCTTATTGCCGCCGCAAGGCGGAGCATTATGGTAATAACCCTTTTCATGGAATAAATGTCATCTTTGCCCCAATATTGAGAAGCGAAAACCATTGCGGCAGAAGTTACTCCGAAAGTGACTATCATAAGAATGAAGAAAAGCTGGTTTGCAAGGTTTGCGCCCGAAAGGGCAATTTCACCGACTTTTCCGAGCATAAGCGAGTCCGCAATGCTTACGGTGAAAGTAATGAAGTTTTGTGCCGCAATGGGCATTGTTATTGAAAACAAAACTTTATAAAAGTTTTTATCCTTTATCAAAAACGACATATTCCCTCCGGAAAATAAAAAATGTAATAATTTATTGTATAACTTTTAAAATTAGATATCAACAAAAAATTAAAAAAAGGACGGTGGAAATCCGTCCTTTTTAAATTTTTAAGTAAAATTATTTATTACCGTTTAAAATAGTGAAATTGTCGCCTACCTGGGGGTTTTCACGGTAATTGGAAGCGCCGCCGCTTACTTTTTCAAGTTCTTTTTCAGCAAGCTCGTTGTCACAGGTAAATTCGGCAAAGACCTGATAATTGTTTCCGTTTTCATCAAAGAAATAGGTGGAAATCCTGTAAATTTCACCTTCTTTAAGTTTATCGGTATAAACGGAAAGGTCATATCTTGCGGAAGATTTTCCTTCGGCGAAAATTCCGTGGCAATAGTTGGTGTTAAAATTTACTTCTTCACCTTTATTAACAAGGAACCATTCTCCGTTGTCGCCGAGGATATGGAGTTCGAAGGTATCATAGAAAGAAAATTCTTCGGAAGATTTATTTTCCCAATCGCAGCGGACGGAAGTTTCGTCGCTGAAATAATATTCATACTGTGCGGAAAGAACAACGTCTTCTCTGGTTTCGGTATAATAAGGTTCTGCTTTTTCAAGTTTTTCGCATCCGGAAAGAATAAAGATAAAGCAAAGAACCAAAAGAATAACTTTTTTCAAAATCAATGCGTCCTTTCATAGGGTTATAAACGTATCAGCTTACATTATAACACGTTCACGCAATAAAATAAAGGGTTTTTGAAAAATTAATAACCTAAATGTTCGCCGACAATTATTACCTTGATTCTGTTGGGAATTCTCTGGTAACCGAGAAGGGTATAGCTGCAGCAAATCCTTGCGGGAGATTTGCAGTTCATGCAGGTTCCGGTTTCTGCGCAGGGAGTTTTGCAGCCAAGGCGTTTTGCGTTTGCCGGTGCGGCAAGGTTGCGAAGGCGGTCTTCAGCGGCGGCAATGTCGGAAACGATTTTGTTGGTTCCCGCAACAAGAATTACGTTTTTCGGTCCGAAGATGATCGGAGCAACGCGGGTTCCGGCGCCGTCGACGTTATAAATTTCGCCGTCTTCGGTAATTGCGTTTGCGCTTGCAAGGAAGAAATCCGAAAAGAAAGCTTCCCTTCTTGCGGTTTCAACTTCCTCCGCGGGAACAACGTGGGAATCGCGGTAATCGTAATTTCCGTTTTCAAGAAGTTCGATTATTCCGGTTTCGTGCAAAGTTCTGGAACCGCCTACACGGCAGACGGAACCTTCGGGAATAAGTTCCTTAACAAGAGCGGCGGCTTCTTCAGAAGTTTTTACATAGTAAGCTTCCATTCTGTTGGAACGAAGAGCTTCAAGAACTCTTTCGGCTCTTTTTTCTTCGGTGAACATTATGTTTGCGTCCATTATTTTCCGTCCTTTCCCAAAACGATTTCAACAAGTTCAGAAGGTTTTTCAATAAGATATTCCGCTCCGGCTTCGGAGAGTTCTTCTTTTCCGCCGTAACCGTAAAGTGCACCGACGGCATGAACACCGTTTTCACGGGCACCGATCATATCCATATCTCTGTCGCCGACCATGTAAACGTGCTCAAGTTCTTCTTCGGAAACACCGAGACGCTTTAATGCAACGCCGATTATGGCCGGTTTGGTGTCAAGAGTTTTATCAAGGGTCGCTCCGCAGACAGTTTCAAAATATTTGAGCATGCCGGTTTCCTCAAGAATTATCTTGCAGGCTCCTTCCGGCTTGCAGGAAGCAAGAGCGATTTTGCATCCGTGCTCAAAAAGATTTTTGAGCATTTCGTGGATGCCTTCGTATGTAACGTTCTGATGGATTCCCGTAACAAGGAACTTTTCGCGGTATTTCGCCACAAGTTCCTCGCACTTTTCATCATCAAAACCGTATTTTGCAAAAGTGTTGCGAAGAGGCGGACCGATATAGCTTCGGAGCTTTTCAGGGTCGTTTTCTTCAATTCCAACGGAAGAAAGCGCATATTTTATGCATCCGGTAATGCCCTCATAGGGGTCATTAAGGGTTCCGTCAAGGTCAAAAAGAACATATTTCGTCATAATAGGTCCTCCTTAAAGTTTTTCCGCGGCGGAAAGGGCAAGCAAAAGCGCCGCATCCGCTGCCTGCTCACGGACGGAAACTCGGTCGCCTTCAAAATGGTTTTCGAGCACTGCGGAATATTTTTCGCTTGAAACGCCGATAAAAACAAGCCCCACGGGCTTGTTTTCCGCTGCGCCGGGTCCGGCGTTTCCGGTTACGGAAACACCGATATCGGCGTTCATGACTTTGCGGATGCCAATCGCCATCTCTTTTGCGGTCTCTTCGGAGATAGCTCCGTGCTCATCAAGGTTTCGGTGCTCACGCCGAGCAAAACATTTTTCGCTTCGTTGCAATAAGTCACCGCGCCGTATTTAAAAGCGCCGGAAGCGCCGGAAACGGAAGTAAGCCTTGCGGCGACCATTCCGCCGGTGCAGCTTTCGGCGGTTGCAACGGTGGATTTTTTATCAAGAAGTGTTTTTATAAGTTCAAATTCTGCTGTGTTTCCCATAAATCCTCCGAAAAATTATATCATAAAAGGCGTTTCGATAGCTGAAACGCCTTTTCTTTTATGATTATTCTTCGTTTTTAACGATTGCAATATGCAGTTCGTCAAGGTTTTTCTGATCAACCTCGGTGGGACACTGGGTCATAAGTTCGCTTGCGGTCTGAACCTTCGGGAATGCGATAACGTCGCGGATGGAAGGACGGTCGAGCATAAGCATTACCATTCTGTCAAGGCCGAAAGCCATGCCGCCGTGGGGCGGAACACCGTATTTTTCAGCATCGAGAAGGAAGCCGAAACGTGCCTGTGCAACTTCTTCGGAAAGACCGAGAGCCTGGAGCATTTTGTCCTGAATTTCGGTGTCGCTGATACGGATGGAACCGCCGCCGAGTTCGCAGCCGTTAAGTACCATATCGTAAGCTCTTGCGTAGCAATCGCCGGGGTCGGACATAAGTTTGTCTTCATCGCCGGGTCTCGGGCAGGTGAAGGGATGGTGTTTTGCCATCCAGCGGTTTTCTTCGTCGCTCCACTCGAACAGCGGGAAATCGGTTACCCAAAGGAAGTTATAGGTGCCTTTGGGGATAAGGTCAAGGCGTTTTCCAAGTTCAAGACGGAGAGCGCCGAGAGAATCGAATACGATGTCATTTCTGTTATCCGCAACGATGAAGAGAACGTCGCCGGTCTCTGCGCCAAGTCTTTCGCGGATTGCAAGTTTTTCTTCCTCGGTAAGGAATTTTTCATAGCTGGAAGTTTCTGCTTCGGGAGTAAGTCTGGTCCAGGCAAGACCTTTTGCTTTATAAAGTTTTACAACTTCGGTGAGTTTGTCGATTTCTTTTCTGGTGAAAACGGAAGCTGCGCCTTTTGCGTTGATTGCGCGAACGGAACCTTTTTCAAGTGCGCCTGCAAAAACTTTGAATTCGCAGTTCTGGAGAAGGTCGGAAAGGTCGCAAAGTTCAAGTCCGAAACGGGTATCCGGTTTATCGGAACCGAAACGTGCCATTGCTTCGTTGAAAGTAAGTCTTTCGAAAGGAGTGGGAACGTCATAATCGAGAACGTCTTTGAAAACGCGTTTTACAAGACCTTCGTTAAGGGTCATAACGTCGTTTTCGTCAACAAAGCTCATCTCCATATCGATCTGGGTGAATTCGGGCTGGCGGTCTGCACGAAGGTCTTCGTCGCGGAAGCAGCGGGCAACCTGCATATATCTGTCGCAGCCGGACATCATAAGAAGCTGTTTATAAAGCTGGGGGCTCTGGGGAAGAGCATAGAAACAACCGGGATGAACACGGGAAGGAACGAGATAGTCCCTTGCGCCTTCGGGGGTGGATTTGATAAGGTCCGGAGTTTCAATTTCCATGAAGCCGTTTTCGTCGTAATAATCTCTTGCGGATT
>JAFOYK010000076.1 GCA_017424665.1 Oscillospiraceae bacterium | reverse complement strand
CGAACATCACCATCACGACCATTGCCACGATGATCATTGCGGCTGCCACGACCACGGCGGCCATTGCCACGAAGGTTGCGCCTGCCACGGCGGAAAAGACAGTGATGAAATCAAAAAAGAGCTTGTGACCATCGGAATATGCGCGGCTGTTTTTGCCCTCAGCTTCATTCCGTTTTTAAAACCCTTCGCAATTTTCATCTGCCTTGCCGTAACTCTTGTTGCAGGAAGGGAAGTTCTTAAAGAAGGTTTTGAAGATCTTCTTCATTTCCATTTCGGCGAAGAGACCCTTATGTCCATCGCCGTTGTTGCCGCGTTCCTCATCGGTGAATATGTTGAAGGAACAATGGTCGCCCTTCTCTTCACCTTCGGTGAAAACCTTGAAGGACTTGCGGTGGACCGTTCCAAAAAGAACATTGCCGCCCTTGCGGATATCCGCCCGGATACCGCGAACATAATCTGTCCCAATGACGGAGATATCGAGGAAGTTCCGGCAAAAGACGTTGAGATCGGAACCGAAATTGTTGTAAAAGTCGGCGAAAGGGTTCCGCTGGATTGCGAAGTTCTTTCCGAAAGCGTAATGGCGGATGCTTCCGCACTTACCGGTGAAAGCCTTCCGGTACATATTGAAACCGGCGAAATTCTTAAAGCGGGCTGTGTTGTTCTCGGAAGCCCCGTTCACGGAAAAACCGTAAGCGGCTATGGCGATTCCGCCGCCGCAAGAATTATTGAAATGGTCGAAGGCGCTTCCGCCAAAAAAGGCGCCACCGAAAAATTCATCACCCGTTTTTCCGAAATTTATACCCCTATCGTAATCGTTCTTGCAATCCTTGTTTTTGCGGTTCCGTTTATTTTCGGCTGGCTCGGTTTTTCCGAAGCGGCTCACCGCGCCCTTGTTTTTCTTGTTTCAAGCTGCCCCTGCGCTCTTGTTCTTTCCGTTCCGCTTGCCTATTTTGCGGGAATCGGTGCCGCTTCAAAACACGGCGTAATAATCAAAGGTTCCGAATATTGCGAACGGCTTGCCAACGTCAAAAACGCTGTTTTTGATAAAACCGGAACCCTCACTTCCGGAAACCTCCGCGTTGCGGAGATCCGCCTTGCGGGCGAAAATTCCGAAGAAGAAATTCTCCGCTATGCCGCCGCGGCGGAAGCTCTTTCCGACCACCCTGTTGCAAGATGCGTTGTTGCGGAAGCGGAAAAACGCGGAATTGAATTCCCGGCCGCGGATAAAGTAAATGAAATTGCCGGCGAAGGCGTTACCGTTGATTTCGGCGGAACTACCGTTGTTTGCGGCAACAAAAAACTTTTTGAGCATCTGAGCATCGCTCTTCCGGAAGAAAACGGCGCAAGCCTTTATGTGGCCATTGGCGGAAACTTTGCCGGAAGCATTTTCCTCGAAGATACCGTTCGCCCGGAAGCGAAAGAAAGCCTTGAAAAGCTCCGTTCTCTCGGAGTTGAGCACAGCTTTATGCTTACCGGAGATAATGAGCACGCCGCCGCAAAAATCGCAGAAAAATGCGGCGTAAAGGGATTTTTCGCTTCTCTTATGCCGGAAGATAAGGTCGAAAAAATCGAAGAAATCAAAAAAACCGGAACAACCGTTTTCACCGGCGACGGAATCAACGATGCACCGGTGCTCGCGGCAGCGGATGTCGGCGCCGCCATGGGAATGGGAACCGATGCCGCCATAGAATCCGCGGATATCGTTCTTATGAAAGGCGGAATTTCCGCCCTTCCGAAGGCCGTTGCAATTGCTAAGAAAATCATGAACTGCGTTCGCCAGAACGTAATTTTCATCATGGCAGTAAAAGTTGTTGTTCTCGTGCTCGGCGCTCTCGGCTATGCTCCCATCTGGCTTGCGGTTTTCGCCGACGTTGGAGTTTGCCTTATAACCGTTGTCTGGTCGCTTCGCCTTCTTCGAATCAAACTTTAAAAAAGCAAAAGAAAAACGCCCGCGCTGCGGGCGTTTTTTGTTTCTTATTTTTCGAGTTCGGTATATTTCGCCTTGTTTCCGAAGGCAAGCTCCACCGGATATTTTTCGGAATTGCGTTTTACTTTCGCCTGGATAATTTCGTCAAGGTCAAGTCCGCAGGCGTCCGCCATAAGGATGCAGTAATTGAGAACGTCCGCAAGTTCCTCTTTGATTTTTTCACGCTTGTTTTCGCAAACAAGGTCGTCGGCGCTCCATTGGAAAATTTCAAGAAGTTCCGAAGCTTCAAGCGAAACCGAAATTGCAAGGTCCTTCGGGTTGTGGAACTGGCGCCAGTTGCGGTCGTCGCGGAATTTAAGTACCATATCGATTGTTTCCTGTTTCATCACTGAATCTCCTCATAAATCGTATCAAGAATAATGTCTTCGTTTTCGTCGGAATATTCGATTTCCGAAGACCAAAGCCTTGCTCCTTCGAAAATTCCAACCTGTTCCGCCGCTTTTTCGGTCATATAAAAACTTAAAACGCAGTAACAAAGGGAAAGAAGCGGATATTCCGCCTTGAAATGGCGGAAAATAAAATAGCAAAGAAGCTGTTCCGCGGCGGTTTCGTCGAAAATTTCCGGAGCAGAAGGTTTTTTCAGAATTTCTTCAAGAACCTCTGTCCATTTTTCGTCAAGTCTTTCCAGTGAAAGACAGATCTTTGCCCATTTTTCAAAATCTATCTCAGGAGCTTCCGTTCCGAAAAATCCGAAAGCATCCGAAATTCTTTCGGCGATGCTTTTATTGCAGTTTTGGATAATTTCAAAAATTTCTTTCCGGATTTCAAAAAATTCTTCTTCCTCTTCGGAAAAATCCGCGGGTTCGCCGTTTTCTTCAATTTCGATGATTTCGGTTTTGCTCTTTTTTTCAAGAATAAGCTT
>JAFOYK010000053.1 GCA_017424665.1 Oscillospiraceae bacterium | reverse complement strand
TTATTTTATTCGGGAATTTCAAGCCCCAAAACGTCGTAATATTCTTCAGAGAATTTGATTTTAGAATAATCAAATTCCGCTTGGATTTTCTTTACATATTCAAAAGGATTTTTCATCGGTTCAATTTCAAGTTCCGTTTGGATTTTATTCAAAACAGCCTGCCTCTTCTCCGCAAAATCCTCAAAATCCGAACCATCGTTTTCAAGAAAATTCAAAAACTGTTCTTTATTCCAACCGCTTATCTGTTCCGCGGCGGTTGTTCCTTTCGTTGCAAGAATAAGGCTTATAAATTTTTCAAAATTTTCCGCAAGAGGGCGGACATAATGCTCCTCTGCCGTTTCCGGATTCACCGCAAAAACCGTTTCGCCTAAACCTTCGATAAAGCAATAATGTATTCCTTCACATTCCCAACCGATTATTTTTGCGCCAACCGGTGTGCAGAAATATTCCACTTCATAATCGCTTTTTTCCAGACCGATAAGAGATAAATCCTCATCAAGATTTTTGAATTTTTCTAAAACGTCCATTTTTTCACCTTCTCAATGGCATCATGATAGCATAATCCGCGTCAGCGGTCAAGGCTGTGCTGCCTTCCGGTATGGTCGATGGTGTAATTTTCTTTATAAATCAAATCTGAAACTTTAACGAAATCATAACCGCCGTTTTTAAGAATTTCAAGAATCTGCGGAAGCGCCTCAATGGTGTTTTCCTTTCCGGAATGAAAAAGGATTATGCTCCCCTTCCGGACGTTTTTCGTAACGCTTTCCACCATTTCCCCGGCGGTTTTATCCTTCCAATCCCGGCTGTCAACGTCCCACTGAATAGTTGTAAAACCCGTTTCCGAAGCGGTTTTGATAAGTTCGCTTGAATAGGAACCGCTTGGCGCGCGGAAAAGTTTAGGTTTTCCGCCGCCGGCTTTTTCAATAAGTTCACAGGAACGAAAAAGCTCCTCTTTCACTTCTTCTGTGCTGATTATTGCCATATCCGGGTGGGTGTTGCTGTGGGTCCCGATTTCATGCCCCGCTTCTGCAATCATTTTCACAGCGGTCGGGTTTTCCTTCGCCCATTGGCCAAGGACGAAAAAAGTTGCTTTAGCTTCATATTTTTCAAGAATTGAAAGAATTTCCGGAATATCATCCGCTTTCCAGGCGCAGTTGAAAGTTACCGCAACTTTTTTCTCACTTGTTTCAACCGAATAGATTGGAAGAAGGCGGCTTCCTTCACCCATTGCGACGCTGTTGAGAACAAAGAACGCCAACGCGATAAAAATTAAAAGCGAAGCGAAAATTGCCCATAAAGGCCTTTTCCCAAGGGAATAATCGTTTATATCAAAAGACATTTTTCAATAAACCTCCGTTTTTTCTTAAATTTATTAATAAAATCAATAAAAAATTCTTGACCAAAGCCTCCTTTTTAAAATATAATATATATCTTGAAAAAATCCCTTTTATAATGAGGTAACATAAATGCACGAATTTTTACACATTTTTATCCACACCCTTGAACACACAGCTTCGGCGCTTCCCTTCCTTTTCGGAGCTTATCTTCTCATCGAATTTATTGAGCACCGCCACGCGGAAAAATTTGCCGCCTGGCTTGCAAAATTCGGAAAAGCGGGAGCCGCCATCGGCGCACTTCTCGGCGTTGTTCCCCAATGCGGTTTTTCCGTTGTTGCGGCTAACCTTTATTCCAACCGCATAATCACCGCCGGAACCATGCTTGCGGTTTTCATTTCCACAAGCGACGAGGCCATTCCCGTTCTTATCTCCAACCCCGAAAGCGCTGGAAAAATCGTTCCGCTCATCGGCGCGAAACTTATCCTTGCAATCGTCGCCGGTCTTATGGTGGACCGCTTCGGACTTTTCAAAATCACCAAGGAAGAAATTGAAGAAGTTGAGGAAGAACATTCCCATTGCCACACCGAAGGCCACAACGGTCTTCTTAAAAGCACTCTTGCCCACACCGCAAAAACTTTCGCTTTCATCTTTGTTGTAATGTTCTGCCTTGAACTTTGCATCGAAACCATCGGCGAAGAAGCTTTTGCGCAGTTCATTGCAAGCGAAAGCTTTTTCCAGCCCTTTGTTGCCGGTCTTGTGGGTCTTATTCCCAACTGCGCTTCTTCCATAATCATCGCCCAGCTTTTTGCTGAAGGAACCATTTCTTTCGGAGCGGCATTCGCAGGACTTTCCGTCGGCGCAGGAACCGGTCTTCTTGTTCTTTTCCGCAACGACGTCGACAAAATCGAATGTCTTAAGCTCACCGCGTTCCTTTTCGCCGTTTCCGTTATTACCGGAACGGTTTTGCAGTTTGTTCTTTAATGGAATATAAAACTCCCCGCTCAAATGAGCGGGGAGTTTTTTGTTTTATCAATCTTTTACGGCATATGTTTCTTCGGGTATTATTTCTTCTTCGAAGCCTTCCTTTTTAACAATAAAAGAATGATGGTAAATTCTTTCAGAAGTTCCGTTCTCTTTTTCTTCGTAAGTTATGTTTTCATAAATATATTCAAATTTTTCGCTGATTTTGTTTCCGTCTTTATCAACAAAC
>JAFOYK010000045.1 GCA_017424665.1 Oscillospiraceae bacterium | reverse complement strand
TCCTTTGTTTTGAAAAACGGAAGAGCTTCGAAAGTCGAAAGTGTTTCTTTCCCGGTCGGAATTCTCGGTGGGGCGGAATTTGAACAGAACAGCATGCACCTCGGTGAAGGGGATATTGTTGTTTTGGTTACCGACGGGGTGACCGCAACAGGAAGCGACTGGATCCCTTCGGAACTTAAAAGCCTTGCTGAAAAACCTGCGGAAGAAATTGCCGCGGGAATTGCCGAAACGGCTCTTAAACGAAGAAATGACGGACATTCCGACGATATTACGGTGGCCGTAATGAAGATTGTTTCAGGATATTAAAGCGTTAAAAAATATTTTTAAAAAGGGGTTGACATTCATTTAAAAGGGGTATATAATGCACTCATTAAGTCAAATAAATCAAAGACAATGAAGAGAAGAGTAAGCACAGAATGCGGCCACAGAGATTTCCCGTTTGCTGAAAGGGAAACGAACAGATTGTGCTGAAGATGGCCTTGGAGTTGCGCACCGAGCCGGTTTTTTCGGTAAGGCTGCGACGGGATTCGCCCGTTAAAGCGATAGGGTATGACGGTACCCGATGAGGTTTCCAAAGTGATGCGGAAACGAAAAAAGGTGGTAACACGTGAGTTTTATGCTCTCGTCCTTTTAAGAGGACGGGAGCTTTTTTATATCCCGTCAAAAGGAAAAATTAAGGAGAAGAGAAAATTGATACGTATTGAAAACCTGTCAAAAATCTTCAAAACTTCTGAAGAAGTTCATGCTCTTCGCGGTGTTTCAACCCACGTTGAAGCGGGAGATATTTTTGGCGTGATCGGTATGAGCGGTGCCGGTAAATCAACGCTCCTTCGCTGCATTGCCCAGCTTGAAAAACCCACAGGCGGTGCAATTTATATTGAAGGTAAAAACATAACCGAACTTTCCGGAAAAGAAAACATCGAACTTAGAAAAAGAGTCGGCGTTATTTTCCAGGGATATCACCTTCTGATGCAGAGAACGGTTCGCGACAACATCGCGTTCCCTCTTGAACTCAGCGGAATGAAAAAAGAGGAAAGATATAAAAAAGTTGAAGAGCTTCTTGCTCTTGTAGGTCTTGAAAACAAAGCTGACGCATATCCTTCCCAGCTTTCCGGCGGCCAGATGCAGAGAGTTGCGATTGCAAGAGCCCTTGCAAACAATCCTTCCATTCTTCTTTGCGACGAACCCACTTCCGCGCTGGATTCCCTTACTACCAAGGCGATCCTTAAACTTCTTAAAGATATCAACGAAAAACTCGGCGTAACAGTTTTCATAATCACCCACGAAATCGGCGTAGTCAAATCCATTTGCCGCCACGTGGCTGTAATAAATGAAGGCGAACTTGTTGAACAGGGAGCCACCGAAGAAGTTCTTGCAAACCCCCAGCACAACGCAACCAAACTTCTTCTCGGAATCTCCAACATCGCCGAAGGAGGTGATGCCGAATGATGGAATTCTTCATTACTTACAAAGATATGCTTATTGAAGGAACTTATGAAACCTTGCTCATGACCTTCGCTTCCACTATCTTTGCTTACATAATCGGACTTCCGCTCGGCGTTACGATGGTTATAACCGATGCCCGCGGCATCAGCCCCCACAAAACGCTTAACACGGTTCTCGGAACCATAATCAATATCGGCCGTTCGATTCCTTTTGTAATTCTTATCGTTGCGGTAATTCCCGTTACAAGATTTATCGTCGGTAAAGCGATTGGCCCGGTCGCAGCAATTGTTCCGCTTACCATTGCGGCGGCTCCTTTCGTAGCAAGAATGGTTGAAACCGCTCTCCAGGAAGTTGATCCCGGAGTTGTTGAAGCGGCAAAAACCATGGGTGCCACAAACGACCAGATTGCACTTAAAGTGCTTCTTCCGGAAGCGGTACCTTCCCTCATCAGAGGATTTTCAATCACTACAATAACCCTCATCGGTTATTCGGCAATGGCAGGTGCCTTCGGTGCCGGCGGTCTCGGCGATATCGCCATCCGCTACGGTCACCACCGCTATCAGGCGGACGTTATGTGGGTAACCGTCGTGCTTATAGTCGTAATCGTTCAGGCAATTCAGATGTGCTTTGAAATTGCGGCTAAAAAAATTGATAAAAGAAACAAATGATCCATAAAAGGAGAAAACACCATGAAAAAGATTATTGCTATCGCACTCGCACTCGTTCTTGTTCTCAGCTTCGCAGCATGCTCTTCTGAATCCGACGAAAAAACCATTAAAGTAGGCGCATCTCCTGCTCCTCATGCTGAAATCCTTGAAGTTGCAAAAGAAGTTCTTGCAGCAGACGGCTGGACCCTTGAAATCGTAGAATTCACCGACTATGTTCTTCCTAACGAAACCCTTACCGCAGGCGAAATCGACGCTAACTATTTCCAGCATACTCCTTACCTTGATACCTATAACGCAGAACACGGAACCGATATCGTTTCCGCTGCAGTTATCCATTATGAACCCCTCGGCATTTACCCCGGAAAAACCGCTTCCCTTGATGAAATCGCAGACGGCGCAGTAATCGCTGTTCCTAACGACGGTTCCAACGAAGCTCGCGCACTCTACCTCCTCCAGGATCTTGGCCTTATCACTGTTGACGATGCTAACGGCTTCAACATCACCGTTCTCGATATCGTTGATAACCCCAAAAACCTTGAGATCCTTGAAGCAGAAGCTGCACAGCTCCCCAACATTCTTGCTGACGTTGACTTCGCAATCATCAACGGTAACTATGCAATCGGCGCAGGAATCGACGGTTCTGTTCTTGAAACCGAAGCAAAAGACTCCGACGCAGCACAGATCTACGGCAACATCATCGCTGTAAGAAACGGCGAAGAAGCAACCGAAAAAACCCTTGCTCTTGTTGAAGCAATCTGCTCCGAAGAAGTTAAAGCATTCATCGAAGAAACCTACGGCGTTTCCGTTGTTCCGGTTTTCTGATTAAAGATTGAACCCAAAAAAGCCGCTCTTATGAGCGGCTTTTCTTTTATACTGTTTTATATTTGCGAGGGATATATGGAAAGACTTGAAGCGTTTGAAAAAATGCTTGCGGATATTATTAAGCAAGCTGATTATGAAAAAGAGCGGATGGAAAAACTTAAGGCCGAAGGAAAAGAAAAAACAGCGACCTATCGCCAGTTTTTCGGCAACCGTTTTCTTTATAAAATGATTCTTGATAAATATAAAGAATACGGACTTTTAGAGTGATGCACAGCGCCGCAAAAGGGACTTGTAAGACGCATTTCACGTCCGTTTATGAAGTTTGCGGCTTTGCCAAAAGCTTTTTAAAAGCCGTCTTAAGAGCAACAAAAAAGCAGGCACGTTGTGCCTGCTTTTTTAATCTTAAGTAAGATTATTTTTTCTTGGAAATATAAAGTCCGCAAAGAGCTGCAGCAGCAGTTGCAATGGGAAGCAGGATAGGAGCACCGGTGTTGGGGTTTTCTTCGCCTTCGGGTTTCTTGTTGCCGGGAACGATATCGGTGATGCCTTCATCGTCATCATCGTCGTCATCGTCTCTGGAAGGACGGGAGGAAGGAGCGGAAGAAGAGCCGGAAGAGCTGTTATCTGCGATGCCTTTTACAACGTAAGAGCCTTCAATGTCGTCGAAAGAATCAAACATATTAGATTCATCGCTATAGTAACCTACAAAAGCACTATAAGAATGTTCGCCTTCTTCGGAATAGGTTACGCGGAAATCATACTGGACAAAATTTCCAAGGATTCCGGTAACCATAATTTCATTTCCGGGAACTTCTACCCAGCCGCCTTCTTCAGGAGTTTCAAGTTTAACAAGACCGTTGGGGTCAAGATTGAGTTTCAAAGTGAGGGGAGCATCGTAATCTTTTCTTTCAACGGTTACGGTGAATTCGTAAGCTTCGTTTGCTTTGAAAGTTTTGCCGTCAAGGTCGCAGGAGATGGAAGCAAAAGCGGAAACAACGGTTCCGTTTTCGTCCTGAACAAGGCCGTAACTAATATATTCTTGAGGAATTTCGGCGCTGAAAGTACCGCCGCAAACGTCTACATAAATAGAACCTTTCTCTTTATCGCAAGCAAAAATAT
>JAFOYK010000004.1 GCA_017424665.1 Oscillospiraceae bacterium | reverse complement strand
TCTCATTTTTCCGCCCCCTTAACAATTTTAATAAAGGCATCCTCAAATTTTTGCGAAAACGTTTTTTCAATAAGTTCTTCCGGCGTTCCCACCGCAAGAAGTTTTCCGTTTTTCATGATTCCGACTCTGTCCGAAAGAGCCTCGGCTTCTTCCATATAATGTGTTGTAAGAACGACCGTAACTTTTCCTTTTAATTTCCGGATGGTTTCCCAAAGTTCGCTTCTTGCGATAACGTCAAGCCCAAGAGTAGGTTCATCAAGAAAAAGGACGGAAGGTTCGCTTATAAGCGCCATGGCAATACTGAGCCTTCTTTGCCATCCGCCGGAAAGTTTTCCGGCTTTTCTTTCAAGGATTTCATCAAGTTTGAACTGTTTTGAAAGCTCTTCGATTTTTTCTTCGCTTTTTTCTTTTGAAAAACCGTTTATTCCGCAGATGAATTCAAGGTTTTCCCTGACGGATAAATTCGGCGCAACGGCGGTTTCCTGGGGCGAAACGCCGATTATTTTTTTAACTTCGATTTCATCTTCCGAAACGCTGTATCCGTTTATAAAAGCTTTCCCTTCCGTTGGTTTTGTAAGGCAGGAAAGCATTTTTATCGCCGTTGTTTTTCCGGCGCCGTTAACGCCGAGAAGCGAAAACAATTCTCCTTTTTCAATTTCAAGATTTAATTTTTCAACGGCAATTAAATCCTTGTATTTTTTTGTTAGATCAACCGTTTTTATTGCTTCCATATTTTCCTCCGAAATAAGATATCGGTATAATCATAACATTTTCCGTTTCCGAAAAAACGGCATCTTCGTTATCGGTAATTTTCTGTTTATAAACGGTCGTTTTTCGTTTTCAAACGGCAATTTTTAATAACAAAAAAGGCACCCCTTCGGGTGCCTTTAATTTTTTGCTTATTTATCAGCCGTTGTTTTTCTGCTGTCTTGCTTCAATGTCTGCAAGAGCGTCTTTTCTGGAAAGGTTGATTCTTCCCTGCTGGTCGATTTCAACAACTTTAACGATTACTTCGTCGCCGGGTTTAACAACGTCTTCAACTTTTTCAACGCGGTTTTTGTCGAGTTTGGAAATGTGGCAAAGGCCTTCTTTTCCGGGAGCGATCTCAACAAATGCGCCGAACTGCATAAGGCGGGTTACTTTACCTTTATAGATAGCGCCAACTTCAGGATCCATGGTGATGGTCTGAATGATCTGGATTGCTCTTCTTGCGTTGTCGATATCCATACCGGAAACAAATACGCTGCCGTCTTCTTCGATATCGATTTTAACGTCGCATTCTGCGCAGATTTTCTGGATGGTTTTACCGCCGGAACCGATAACTTCACGGATCTTGTCGGTGTCGATTTTGATGGTGAGCATTTTGGGAGCATATTTGGAAAGTTCTGCTCTGGGTTCGGAAATTGCGGGAGCCATGATATCGTCAAGGATATAGAAACGGGCTTTCTCGGTTTTATCAAGAGCTTCTGCAATGATTTCGGGAGTAAGACCGTCGCATTTAAGGTCCATCTGAATTGCGGTGATACCGTCTTTGGTACCTGCAACTTTGAAGTCCATGTCGCCGAAGAAGTCTTCAAGGCCCTGGATATCTACCATGGTCATCCAACGTTCGCCTTCGGTGATAAGGCCGCAGGAGATACCTGCAACGGGTTTTTTAAGCGGAACACCTGCATCGAGAAGAGCAAGGGTGGAACCGCAGATTGCGCCCTGGCTGGTGGAACCGTTGGAAGAAAGAACTTCGGAAACGGTTCTGATTGCGTAGTGGAATTCTTCAACAGGCGGAATTACGGGTTCAAGAGCTCTTTCAGCAAGTGCGCCGTGACCGATTTCACGTCTGCCGGGGCCTCTGGAAGGTCTGGTTTCGCCAACGGAATAGGAAGGCATGTTGTACTGGTGCATATAACGTTTGCTGGAAACGCCGTCGATGCCGTCGAGTTCCTGTGCTTCGGAAACAAGGCCGAGGGTTGCGATGGTGAGAACCTGGGTCTGTCCGCGGGTGAACATACCGCTGCCGTGGGTTCTGGGAAGAAGGCCGACTTCTGCTGCGAGAGGTCTGATTTCATCAAGGCCACGTCCGTCAACACGTTTGCCATCGTCAATGAGCCAACGTCTTACAACATATTTCTGAAGTTTGTAGATAGCTTCGTCGATTTTAAGGATATCGTCGGGATATACTTCGTCGAATTTTTCGTGAACAGCAGCGATGATGGGCTGAAGAGCAGCGTCACGAACGTTTTTGTCGTCGGTGTCAAGAGCTCTTCTTACGTCTTCGATTGCGAAATCTTTGATTGCTTCGAACATGTCTGCAGGAACTTCGATTACCTGATATTCGAATTTTTCTTTACCGATTTCAGCAACAACGCTGTTGATGAAGTTTACCATTTTAACGTTTTCTTCGTGAGCGGTCATGATTGCTTTGAGCATGGTGGCGTTGTCAACTTCATTTGCGCCTGCTTCGATCATAACAACTTTTTTGTCGGTGGAAGAAACGATAAGGTGAAGGTCGGATTTTGCATCCTGTTCTGCGGTGGGGTTAAGGATGATTTCGCCGTCAACAAGGCCAACTTCGCAGCCTGCGATAGGTCCGTTCCACGGAACGTCGGAAATTGCAACAGCCATGGAAGCGCCTAGCATTCCGCACATGCAGTAGGAATAATCGGGGTCAACGGACATTGCGGACATAACAACTGCGCAGTCGTTTCTCATGTCTTTCGGGAAAAGAGGGCGCATAGGACGGTCGATTACACGGCTGTCAAGAATTGCTCTGTCGGTGGGGCGGCCTTCTCTTCTGGGGAAGGAACCGGGAATTTTACCAACGGAATAAAGCTTTTCGTCAAAATCTACGGAAAGAGGGAAATAGTCAATTCCTTCGCGGGGGGTCTTGCTTGCGGTAACGTTGCAGAGAACAGCGGTTTCGCCGTATCTTACAAGGATGGAAGCGTTTGCAAGGCAGCACATTTTGCCG
Source organism: Oscillospiraceae bacterium (assembly GCA_017424665.1). Taxonomy (GTDB): domain Bacteria; phylum Bacillota; class Clostridia; order Oscillospirales; family Ruminococcaceae; genus UMGS1668. The sequence goes on along the minus strand of JAFOYK010000004.1, from coordinate 4,600 downwards.
GTTTCAAAGCTGATTTTGCGGCCGCAGTATTCGGTTTCAAAAACTCTGTAATTTTCGAACATAAAAAAATACCTCCGTTTTAAATTTTTGCGCGCGGCAAAAACAAAAGCGGAAGCGGGAATAAACAATAAATCCAAAAACCAAAAACTTTCGGTTCCTCGATTAACTGCTTATTTCCGTGCCTGCCGTTTTTGCCGCACATGGTTTTATAATTGGTTATAAACTCAATAAAAAGTCAGAGGAAAATAAAATTTTCCCCTGACTTTAAAAAAGACATAATTAGTGTCTGATACCGAGTTTTGCAACGATTGCACGATAACGTTCGATGTCGGTTTTCATAAGGTAGTTAAGAAGGTTTCTTCTTTTACCAACCATTTTGAAAAGGCCGCGGCGGGAATGGTTATCTTTTTTGTGCTCTTTAAGATGCTCGGTAAGGTCAGCAATTCTTTTGGTAAGAACAGCGATCTGAACTTCGGGGGAACCGGTGTCGGTTTCGTGAAGTCTGTTAGCAACGATTACTTCGGTTTTTTCTTCCTGTCTCATCATAGTGATTCACCTCAAAAAATTTTTTATTATTTGGCTTTTTCGCAGGAAAGGGCGAATTTGCTTTTGAGGCAACCGCTACCGGACGTTTTAAAATCGCGTTCAGCGGACAAACCCTTTTCCGGGAAAAAGTTAAGTGGCTGACTAAAGTCAGCCTTAAAATTATATCAAACAAAACCCCGTTTGTAAAGCCTTTTTTAAAGGTTTTTTATAAATATTTTTTCATTATTAATAGTAGTTATCCTCAACGGAAACGATTATCCATTTTCCGTCGATTTTTTCAAATTTTATCTCTGAGGTCCCTGCTTCATCTTTTATAATTCTATAAATTTTTGCAATCGCTGTCATTTCTGTTTCGGTTTGCTCAACAATTTCGCTGTCACCGTAATAGCTTGTTCCGTAACCCCTTGAACCTCTGAAAACATAAAGAGTTCCTTCATATTCAAAAAGGTTTTCGTTTATGCTTCCGAATCCTTCATGATCAAAAACACTTCGGTCAACCCATTGTTCAAGATGTTTTATAACTTCTTCCTTTGTTTTAAAATTCTTTGCAGGCATACATTCCCCGTCGCCGCTGTCAATATAATATCCGTTGTAATAATCACCGCTTTGATATCCCGAAAGTTCTTTCTGATTTATCAGTGCATCCGGATAATCTGTCGCATTGTGCACCGGGTCGTTGTTTTTATAAAGTTTTTTCCATATTTCTCCAAACCAATCAAATTCAACGAAAAAGGTTTCGTTTTCAATTTCGTTAAGCGCCGCAATATGTTCCGCGATAAGTTCCGGTTCAGAAGGCTTTTTTATCAGATGGTTGATATAATATTTCCCGCCATCATCTTTAACTATGCTTGCAACGTAAATATCTTTTCCGCTTTCGGCAAATTCGATGAATTCCGGTTTTTCAAAAAGGTTTTCGCCAAGTTCCGCATTACACAGAACAGCAGTGCCTTCGTCGCCAAGCTGGTATCCGGACATCTCTGCTCCCATATAGAAAAACTCAACCGTATAAAATGTATAATATCCTTCCTCCATGCTGCAGTTTACGATATACGGAATAACTGTCAATATCGATTTGCCGGGGGGCGTATAAACTCCGGCTTTTTCCCTGTAAACGAATCCGTCGTATGCAAAACCTTCGTGAACGATATTCGCGTCTTCTCCAAAAATTTCTCTTGCCGCTCTGGTAACCCATTCTTTCGGATAGAAGGTCTCGTTGTTAATTTCTTCCATAAGAGGAAAAAATCTTTCGTCGCCGCTTGTATCCGCCATTTCAAGGGTTTTTAGAGCCGAATAAATAACATTCTCCGGAGGAATATCTTCGATGAATTCAAATTCACCGACCCTTCCCACTCTGTAAAGAAGTTCTTCAACTTCTCTGGGAATCTCAACCCCTTTTGCCTTATATGGATATCCGCCCTCAAAATCACAGGGAGTTAAACCGAGCCCCGGATATTCGCAAAGTTTCCTCAATGCGTCGAAATCCGGTTCTTCCTGTACTGTTTCCGAAATCTTCGGTTCCTCCGGAACAATTGGTTCGGAAGGTTCTTCTTTCACGCAGGAACAAAGCATCAGCAAAGCAAGAAGAATCGCAAAAAGTTTTTTGAACATAGGAAAAGCCCCCTTTTATAACACTATTCTACATCATAATAGTGTCAAAAAGAAGGCTTTTTGTTGCAGTTTTTCAATTAAATTCCCAAAACTTTTATTGTTTCTTCGCCTTTGGTGCGAATCCAACGGAGCGCAAGCCTTTCGGCGTTGCTTCTGTCGATGGCGATTCTTGCAAAAAGTTCTTCGCGGCTTTCAAAAACCATTTCCTCTCGGACAAAATCAATGAGGAAAACGGGAATTTTCTTTCCGTAAAGTTCGGAATTCCAGCCGATTATGTGGGTTTCCGCCGCGGGAATGTTTTCATCGGAAACGGTGGGTTTAACTCCAACGTTGGTTACCGCCGGGTAAAATTTTCCGTCGATATAAGCGGCGGAAACGTAAACGCCGAATTTCGGGATTATGTAATCGGAATCAAAAGGCTGGTTGATGGTCGGAAGGCCGAATTCTCTTCCGAGCTTGTTTCCGGAAACAATTTCCGTTTCAACGCAGAAAGGATATCCCGCAAGAAGTTCCACTTCCGCCATGTCGCCTTTTTCGGCGGCGGCACGGATCCTTGTGGAACTTATTGCTTCGCCCTTATCGAAAACTTTTTCAACAAAGCAATATTCCATTCCGAATTTTTCGCAGAATTCCGCCATTTCCTTCGTTCCGCAGGAAGCTTTGAAACCAAAGCGGTAATCCGTTCCGCAAACGACCTTTTTGCAGCGGAGTTTTCCGCAAAGGATTTCGCGGACAAATTCCTCACCGGAAAGTCCTTTAACCTCGGCAAAATCCGGCGCATAAACGTGGCGGATTCCGCAGGCTTTCATAATGCTGAATTTGATTTCCGGCGGTTCAAGGCGTCTTGCGCCCATTTTTCCGGTGGGAAGGCTTTTTTCCGAAAAGGTGAAGACCCAGGGTTCAAGCCCTTCGGAAATAACCGCGCGGCGCAGAACTTCTCTGTGGCCCTTATGAACACCGTCAAAAACTCCAAGCGCAACAACGGTGCTTTTTTCAGGAAATTCGGTTGTAATAAATTCCATGCTGTCAGTCATCTTCCTCATCATAAAGTACGTAATCGAGGTAAAGTCCCTCGGCTTTTGCTGTTCTTCCCGCTTTGGTGCGGTCTTTGGATTCGATTATATCAAGAATTTCGTCCGCTTCGATTTTCCCTTCGTTGACTTCAAGAAGGGTGCCAACCATGATTCTGACCATGTTATAAAGGAATCCGTCGCCGGTTACGGAAAAGGTTACAAGGTCTCCTTCCCTTTCGACCTGGCAATCAAAAATCGTTCTGGTGAAATCTTCCTGGTCGCCGTTCGAACCGCAGAAAGCGGAAAAATCATAGGTTCCGATAAAATCGGTGCAAACCGCATCGAGATAGTTTTCATCGATGGGTTTCGGGTAATGGAGCGCAAGTCCCTGCCAGAAAGGGCTCATATAGGGCGCGTTCCAGATTTTATAAACATAGCGTTTTCCTTTGCAGGAATAGCGGGCGTGGAAGTTTTCGGAAACTTCCTCGCAATCGGTTGCGGCAATATCATCCGGCAAAAGCGCATCAAGGCTTCTGCGGATATGGTCGCAATCCATTTCGCTTTCGGTTTTGAAACTTACGCAGAACATGTTGGCGTGAACGCCCGCATCGGTTCTGGAACAGCCTTTGATGTCCGGTCTTTCGCCTTTGAAAAGCACCTGCATTGCGTCCTGAAGGGTTTTTGCAACGGTAACGGCGTTTTTCTGAACCTGGAAGCCGTGGTAGTTGGTACCTTTATAAGAAATTGTCAGAAGAAGGTTTCTCAAAGCCTGGACACCTCCGGTCCGAACATATTCATAAGGATAATTGCGGCAAAACCGAGAGCAACAAAGAGAGCCGCGCCGAAATCTTTTCTGGAAAGTTTAAGCTGTTTCATTCTTGTTCTGCCTTCGCCGCCGTGGTAACAGCGGCATTCCATAGCAAGGGCAAGCTCGTCCGCTCTTCTGAACGCGGAAACAAAAAGCGGGATAAGGATTGGGATAAGAGCTTTTGCTTTTTCGATAACATTTCCGCTTTCAAGGTCGGCGCCCCTTGCTTTCTGTGCAGCCATGATCTTCTGGGTTTCATCAATAAGGGTAGGGATGAAACGCAGAGCGATGGTCATCATCATGGAAAGTTCATGGACCGGAACTTTGATTTTCTGAAGCGGTTTCATAAGTCTTTCAAGGCCGTCGGTGAGCGCAATGGGCGTTGTGGTATAGGTAAGAAGGCTGCTTCCGGCAATAAGGCAGATGATGCGGATGCACATGAGCACGGCGGTGAGCACGCCTTTTTCGGAAATCGAGATGAATTTCCATTCAAAAATCGGTTCGCCTTCAACAAAGAAAACGTTGAGCACCGCGGTGAATATAATGATGGGCATAATGGGCTTGATGCACTTGATAACAAGCTTCCAGGGAAGTTTGGAAAGGGCATAGAAGATAACGCCCATGC
>JAFOYK010000143.1 GCA_017424665.1 Oscillospiraceae bacterium | reverse complement strand
TTCTTTTATTTCAATATAATCTTTGTTGTCGTAAGAAACTCCGCCATCCCAAATTCTCAATATATAACTTTCACTGTTACAAATCTCAAAACTGAAATCATCGGGATGGTTCGCAGCGTAATTGAGTCCACCGCTTACTCTTCTTAGAGGACTGTTACTATAAAAACAAATTCCTGCGAGAACGGCGATGGCGGCAAAAATCACAACAAAACGTTTTGTTGTGAAAAAAGTTTTCTTTTTCGGAAGGTTTTCCAAAAGTTCCTTTGCATAATCTTCGGCTGTGCCTTCATGAGCGGAAGAAATCGGCGCGTTTTCCGCTTCAAGGTCGGAATAAAGTTCTGAAAGGTCATCGAGAACTTCATTCAGTTTTTCGCCTTTTGCGGCGTATTTTTTAAGATACTTAGTTACCTCGTTAAAATCATCAAGATATTTACCGGAGAGATTTTTATCCATTCTCATTATCTCCTTTCATAATTTTGCATACGGAAACATAAAATTCGTTCCAGTTTTTGCTGAAATCATTGAGTTCCGAAAGACCTTTTTCGGTCGTGAAATAATATTTTCTTGCGGGGCCGTTCGGAACCGGCTTTTTTTCATATGTAATAAGTTCTTCATTTTCCATTCGAAGAAGAAGAGGAAGAATTGTTCCGCGGCTTATTTCATTTAAGCCGAATTCGGAAAACTTTTCACATATCTCCTGGGAATAGAGTTTTTCTTCCGAAAGAAGCTTCAGGACACAGCCTTCAAGGATTCCTTTCATCATCTGAGTTTTTACTGACAAAATCTTACCTCCCTTTCGGTTGATTGTATTACATTCAACTGGGTTTATTGTAATACAATCAACCCGGGTTGTCAATATGTTTTTGTAGAAATATTACGTAAAAGAATAAGAAACTGCCGTGCTCAAAATTTGAGCACGGCAGTTTCTTATTTACAGCCGCTGCAGCCGGAACAGTTTTTGTAGTATGCAACAAGGATAACTCCGTTTCCTTCTGTGTCGGTGATTTCGTGCTGAAGGGCATTTAATCTGTCAAGCTGTTCGCGGCTTAAATTTGCGGGTTTTCCTTTTCCAAACAAAAAATCATCTCCTTATATAATGTATATATAGTATTACAATACAATAAAGAAATATTATAAAGCGAAAGAAGGACAAAAACGCACCAACAAGAATATATTTAGAACAAATGTTCGATTTTTTGTTCTGAATCTATTGATTTTAATTTGATTATATATTATACTATTAAACAGAAATGAAGCCGATTGGATATTATGATGAATGGAGGATTTTTAAGTTATGGCAGACAGAAAAGAAGCACTTGAAACAGCAATCAAACAACTTGAAAAACAGTACGGAAAAGGAACCGTTATGAAACTTGGCCAGGCGCCGGCTCTTAACGTTGAAGCAATTTCAACAGGTTCCATCTCCCTTGACAGCGCGCTTGGAATAGGCGGTGTTCCGAGAGGCCGTATTGTTGAGATTTACGGACCTGAAAGTTCCGGTAAAACCACCGTTGCGCTCCACATCATAGCATCCGCGCAGAAAGCAGGCGGCGAAGCCGCATTCATCGACGTTGAGCATGCTCTTGACCCGGTTTATGCAAAAGCTCTTGGCGTTGATATCGATTCCCTTCTTGTTTCCCAGCCGGATACCGGTGAACAGGCTCTTGAAATCACCGAAGCACTTGTTCGCTCCGGCGCAATCGACGTAATCGTTGTGGACTCCGTTGCGGCAATGGTTCCGAAAGCTGAGATCGAAGGTCTTATGGGCGACACCCACGTTGGCCTTCAGGCAAGACTTATGTCCCAGGCACTCCGTAAACTTACCGGCGTAATCAGCAAAACCAACTGCGTTGCGGTTTTCATCAACCAGCTTCGTGAAAAAGTCGGCGTTATGTACGGAAACCCGGAAGTTACCCCCGGCGGCCGCGCACTTAAATTCTATTCTTCCGTTCGTCTCGATGTTCGCAAGCAGGAACAGATCAAACAGGGCGGCGACGTTATCGGCAACCACACCAAAGTTAAAGTTGTTAAGAACAAAGTTGCTCCGCCTTTCCGTGAAGCGGAATTCGATATTATGTACGGCCAGGGAATCAGCAAGGAAAGCGAACTTCTCGATATTGCAGTAAAACTCGATATCGTTGATAAATCCGGCGCATGGTTCTCCTATAACGGAGAGAGACTTGGCCAGGGCCGCGACAATGTTAAAGAACTTCTTCGTTCCAACACCGCTCTTTGCGAAGAGATTGAAGCAAAGGTTCGTGAAAATATGGATAAGCTTTCCGATCTTTCCAAACCCGCTAAAAAATCCAAGATTCTGAGCGTTGCCCCCACCGGCATTGATATTGAAGCAGATGTGGACGACGAAGAATAAACCGAAAACAAAACTGAATACCGAACAGACCAAAGAAAAAGCCCTGAACTTGTTAGAGTACAGGGCTCATTCGCGTTTGGAGCTTTTTGATAAACTTAAGGTTTTTGCGGAAAGAGAAACCGTGAACGAAGTTCTCGATATGCTTGAGGACGGCGGACTTATTGATGACGAAGCTTACGCATATCAGTATGCCCACGACCTTATGGAAATGAAACTTCTGGGACCTTCGCGTCTTTATATGGAACTTAAACGGAAAGGTATTGATGAGGAAATTGCCGAACAGGCAATTTTTGCCGCGGAGGAAGAAATCGGAACGGCGGAAGAAAGATTGGAGCGAATTATTGAAATTCGTTACAAAAATCAGCTTACAGATGAAAAAAATTCAAAAAAAGTTATTAATTCGCTCTTCCGTCTTGGCTACGGATATGATATGATAAAAGATGCGATATATAAAGTAAAGGAAGAAATTGCAGATGAACTGTATGGAAACGAATAAAACCGTAAGAGTTGGAATGATCGCTCTCGGCTGTAACAAAAACCAGGTCGATGCGGAGCTTATGCTCGGCGCTCTTGAAAAAGAGGGATTTGAAATTGTCGAAAACGCCGGAGATTGCGACGTTGTAATCGTAAACACCTGCGGTTTTATTGAAAGCGCAAAACGCGAATCCATTGAAAATATTCTTGAATGCTGCCAGCTTAAGGAACAGGGCGCGGTGAAACTTGTTGTTGTAACCGGCTGCCTTGCCGAACGCTACCGCGAGGAAATGGCGGAACTTATCCCCGAAGCTGACGTAATTCTCGGAATCGGCGCAAACGATGAAATTGCCGCCTCCATCCGCCAGGCTCTTGAAGGACAGAAAGTCCGCAAGTTCTATGCTCCGGAAAATCTTGAGATGGAAGGCAAGAGAATCCTTGTCAACTATCCCTATTATGCATACATCAGAATTGCCGACGGTTGTGACAACCGCTGTTCCTATTGCGCAATTCCTGCTATCCGCGGCCGCTATCGCAGCAGACCTATGGAAAGCATTGTTGAGGAATGCAAAGCCTTTGCTGAAAAAGGCGTTGAGGAATTTATCATCATCGCACAGGATACCACCAGATACGGTGAAGATATTTACGGAAAACGTATGCTTCCGGAACTTCTCCGCAAGATCTGCAAAATCGACAGCATCAGATGGATAAGAATCCTCTATGCATATCCGGAAAGAGTTACCGAAGAACTTCTTGACGTAATGGCTTCCGAAGAAAAAATTGTAAAATATCTCGATATTCCGCTTCAGCATTGCAGCAAAAAGGTTCTTAAAGCTATGTACAGAAAACAGAGCACCCCTGCGGAACTTCTTGCAATGGTAAAACATCTTCGCGAAAGAGTTCCGGGAATCACTCTTCGTACAACTCTTCTCACCGGCTTTCCCGGCGAAAGTGACAGCGATTTTGAGGCCCTTTGCAAATTTGTAAAAGCGGCAAAATTCGACCGCCTTGGATGCTTTGCGTATTCCAGAGAAGAAGGCACCAGATCCTACGATATGCCGAACCAGCTTGACGAAGAAACCAAACAGCGCCGTGCTGAAGTTATCATGGAAATCCAGACTGCCGTTTCCGCAGCACTTCTCAAGAAAAAAGTGGGAACTGTTATGGAAGTGGTCGTTGATGGGTATGATAATAAAAACAAAGTATTCCGCGGAAGAAGTTCTCAGGATGCTCCGGAAATTGACGGCATTGTTTATTTCGCAAGTCCGGAAAAACATTGCATCGGAGATTTTGTAAAAGTTAAAATCGTAAAATCTTCCGAATATGACCTTCTCGGCGAACTTGCCGAATAAAAAGAAAGGAGGGCGCTTTTGAATCTTCCAAATGTGCTCACTCTTTTTAGAGTTGCGATGATTCCGCTTTTTGTGGGTGCTTTCCTTACGGATGGAATCAGCGATTGGATAACCCTTTCGATCTTTGCCGTTGCGGCAATAACTGATGCACTTGACGGATACATTGCAAGAAAACAGAATATCGTAACCGATTTCGGAAAACTTATGGATCCGCTTGCGGATAAACTTATGGTAATGGCGGCGTTCGTCTGTTTTACCGCGGCAGGAATCCTTCATCCTATTATAACAGTATTTATAATGGCGAGAGAGTTTTTTGTAACCGGCCTTCGCAGCATTGCAAGTTCCAAGGGAAAAGTTATAGCGGCGGATATCTGGGGAAAGGCAAAAACCGTTTCTCAGTATGTTGCGATAATTGTAATACTTGTTAAGAGCGCGACCGGTTTCGGAAACGGAAGCTTTTTCGGAATTCTTGCAACGGTTTGCATAGTCGTTATGACAGCTCTTACGTTGATTTCTGTTTTAAATTATTGTTTAAAAAATAAAGAATTTTTTAAAGGATAATTAAAAAAATCTGATAAAAAGCCTTTGAAAATGGAAG
>JAFOYK010000133.1 GCA_017424665.1 Oscillospiraceae bacterium | reverse complement strand
TAACCCGGTTTCTTTTGTAACCAAAAGAAACCGGGTTGCACCTGAAAGAAAAGTTCCAAACCCCTACCCGCTTGCTCCCGCGAGCGACTCCCCCTTTGAAAAAGGGGGAATAATTGCACCGCCGGAAAATTTTGCTTTCTAATTTCAACCGCCATCGTTCAGGCCGACGGCGGATTTTCAGTTAATCTTTTTGCCCGGTTATATAAAAAAAGGCACCGCAAAGCGGTGCCTTTTTTTGTTTTATACCTGATATTTTTCAACTTTATGAAGAATTTTTACGTCAACAAGAGCATCGGTAAGGGTTCCGTTTTCGGTGAATTCCTCGCTGAAAATCTTTCCGCTTTCACGGATCTCTGCGGAAATTCCGCCGGCGGAATAAGGAATCAAAAGATTCATTCGAATCTGGCTTGGGGGAAGAAGTTTCGCAAGTTTACGGAGCATTTCGTCAATTCCAAAGCCGGTTGCGGCGGAAATCAAAACGCAATCTTCGGTGCAGATGGGAAGTTCGCCCTCAATAAGGTCACATTTGTTAAGAACGTTGAGCATGGGGCTTTTGTCCGCCTTAAGGCTTCGGAGAAGCTCTCTTGTTACCTCGGTCTGGGAATCCGCTTCACCGGAGGAAATGTCGCAGACATTTATGAGAATATCCGCCTGAACGGTTTCTTCAAGGGTGGATTTAAAGGCCTCAACAAGGTGGTGCGGAAGGCGGCGAACAAATCCGACCGTATCCACAAGCATTATGCTTCTTCCGTCCGGAAGTTCAAGGCTTCTTGCGGTTGGGTCAAGGGTCGCGAAAAGTTTATCTTCCGAAAGAACGCCCGCATTTGTAAGGCGGTTAAGAAGAGTTGATTTTCCCGCGTTGGTATAACCGATTATTGCCGCGGTTATTACGCCTTCCTTCTTTCTTCTTGAACGGATGAGCTCGCGGTTTGCGGAAAGCTCTTCCAGCTTGCGTTCAAGGCTCTCTATTCGTCTTCTTATGTGTCGGCGGTCACTTTCAAGCTTGGATTCACCGGGGCCTCTGGTGCCGATTCCGCCGCCCAGACGGGAAAGGTTTTTGCCCATTCCTTCAAGGCGCGGAAGGCGGTATTTATACTGGGCAAGTTCTACCTGAAGGCGGCCGGCTCTTGTTTGCGCCCTTGCGGCAAAAATATCGAGAATGAGCATGGTGCGGTCGATTACTCCAAGACCGGTTGCTTCCTCAAGGTTTCGGATGTTCGCGGCGGTAAGTTCATGGTCAAAGATAAGGATATCCGCGTCGTTCGCTTCAGCGAGTTCTTTAACTTCGTCAAGCTTGCCTCGGCCGATAAGGGTAGCTTTATCGTAATCTTTTCTTACCTGAATCACTTTCGCAACAACTTCGGCGCCGGCGCTTTTCGCAAGTTCCTCAAGTTCATCGATGGAAACTTCGGCATCCCAATCGCCGCAATCCGCCGCAACAAGAATTGCGCGCTGGACTGTGTTTTCGTTTTCAATCATTAGGGGTTCTCCTTAACAAAACACCCGCCGCTAAAAGCCGGCGGGTGAAGCTTTTTTATCTGAGATAGGTGATCATATCCTCAAGCGGTTTGCGCTGTTTTTTGCGAATTTCGCTTTCAGCGGGATATCCGACCGCAATAACAAGAGCAATGGATTTGGGGCTGGGGATTCTGAAATTGGATTTAAGTTTTTCTTCGTTGAAAAGGCCGAGAATGCAGGTTCCAAGGCCAAGCTCGGTTGCTTCAAGGCAGAAGTTTTCGATCATAAGGCCAATGTCATACTGACGGAAATCGCGTTTTCTTGCTTCGGAATTTGCTGCGGGAATTTCAGCATGTTCCTGGGTGATGATGACAAAAGCTTTTGCTTCGCCGACCCATTTATTATACTTTTCGCCTTTGCAATATTCTGCGGCAACGGCAACGGCTTCCGGTGCGTGTGCTACATAAAAATGATAAGGCTGGGTGTTGCAAGCGGAAGGAGCAAGGCAAGCTGCGTTGATGCAGGAAACAAGTTTTTCTGCTTCAACGGGTTTGTCTGCAAAACTTCTGCAGCTCTGGCGCTGCTGCATTACTTTGATAAGGTCAGTCATGGTAAAAAATCAATCCTTTCGTTTATCGTTACCAATATATTATAGCGCCAAACAGGCAAAAACACAAGGTTTTTATGCCTTCAGCGAAACCGGCCTTATAAACCTCGAATAATTATTCGCAAGGTCGGAATAATAGACAAAGCAGGCGGGGCTGTTTTGCGCCAAAAGAAGATTTTCTGGATCAACAACAATAAGCGCGTGGGTATATTTTTCCTCTTCCTCACAGGCATAGGAACCGATGTTGACGATATCGCCGGTTTCAACAAGATTTACGTTATAAAAAGGAACCGCCTGCATCGGGCAATTTTTCTTTTCTCTCCATTTCCAGAAACGGCTTACGCTGGACCACTGAAGAGTTCCTCCTGCCTTTCCGCAATACCATTCGCCAGCCATCCCCTCAAAACCTTTAACTGTTTCATCCGGTGTTTTAAAACCGGACCAGATGCACTGGGAAGAAAAATTCATGCAGTTTCCGTACCAATCCCCAACAAAATAAAATTCCTGGTTATGCTTTTCGCAAAAGCTTAAAGCATATTCCGCGGCGGCTTCGCCGTTATAAATCCTTTCGAATTTCGGCTCGGTTTTGGGAAAAGCTTCATTGGAACAAAATTCTTTTTCAAGAAGTTTTTCCATCTCTTCCCTTTCCATCGTCGTTACCGGAAGGTCGTTTTCAAATTTTCCTTCGGAACCGGGAAAATAATGATAGGCAACTTTATAAACCCCATTTTCAAAGGTAAGAATAACGGTATGCTGGGAATTAAGGGCAAAAATCGGAGGATATGCCCTTTTGTCAATTCCGTTTATCACAAAATGGAGCGCAACGGCACCTTCGCCGTATTTTCGCATGCTTACGAAATCCATTCTCTGGTCATCAAGCTCTTTTTTGGGGAAGTAATTTATTGTATAAGGAAGATGTTCTGTTTCAACAAAACAATAATCTTTTTCAGAAATTATGCTTCTTCTCATGGCAAGAAGTTCGCTCCAGCTCTGAACGTTCACCATCATCTCAAAATCAAGGTCGATTATGGCTGAAAGATCCATCGGAAGCATGGTTCGGTAGGAATCATAGAGAGCATCGAAATAGTTAGTTACAGCAAGTTCGGGAGTTTTGCTTTCCGGAGCGTTATATTTAATTTCCGCAACTTCAAAAACCTCTTCATCCGCTTTTTCCGGCAAAGCGGCTCCGCAGCAGAAAAACGCGAACATAACAAGAAAAATAACGATTTTTTTCAAGCTTTTTCCTCCCTTCCTTACAAAATTTGCTTTTAATATTATATATAAAATCACATAATTTGTAAAGAAACAAAAAAAGACGGCGCAAAGCGCCGTCTTTTTATTTATCTGTATTAAGCATTTTGCGAAGTTTAAGTTCGTTTGCTTCCTCGTCCATAAAGGAAATTCCAAGGAGCATTCCGCTTTCATCGAAAACCGCAATGTTTCCCAAAATTCCGCCCCAACCTCTTTTCTGAAGGTCCAGCGGAACTCCGCTTCGGTAAAGCCTTTTGTCAAAATCGGAAAGAACAAGTTTCGGAAGGTCTTCATAAAGCCTTTCGATAGGAATAAGGTGTTCCTCAAAAGTTCCGTTTTGCATCATTTCCTCAATTTCGGAAATTGTATAGCATTCGGAAATATCGAAACCCGCCGCCATTGTTCTTTCAAGAGCACTCATGGAAGCGCCGCAGCCGAGTTTTTCGCCCATATCGTTTATAAGAGTTCGGATGAAAGTTCCCTTTCCGCAGGAAACTTCGATTTTCGCGGTCTGAGCATGCTCATCAAATTCAAGGAGTTTAATGTCATAAACTTCGATTTCTTTTTGAGCACGTTCCACAACTTTCCCCTCTCTTGCAAGGTCATAAAGCGGTCTTCCGTTTACCTTAACAGCGGAATACATCGGCGGGGTCTGCAATTGTTTTCCGACGAAACCAAGCATCACGTGCTCAAATTCTTCTTTTGAAACGCTGCTTTCTTTTTCTTCAAGCACCTTTCCGAAAACGTCCTGGGTATCGGTAACGATTCCGAATTTAAGATCCGCAACATAGCATTTGTCCTCGTTCGGAAGAATATCACAGCATTTTGTTGCTCCGCCAAAGAAAAGCGGCAAAACGCCGGTGGCCATTGGATCAAGAGTTCCGGAATGGCCGATTTTTCTGGTTTTTGTAACTCCGCGAAGTTTTCCAATCACATCGAAGGAAGTGAACTTTTGCGGCTTTTTAACCGGAAGAATTCCTGTCATTCAAAATCCTCCCCAAGAGCTTCTGCCACAACTTTGAGCACGGTTTTCTTTGCGGTTTCAAGGTCGCCTTCAACAAAGCATCCTGCGGCGCAGCGGTGACCGCCGCCGCCGAGTTTTCCGCAAATTTCGGAAGCATCTATTTCTTCGCCGGTGCGGACGGAAATTTTATATCCGTTTTCTCGGAATCGAAGGGTCATTCCGATTTCGACCCCTTCAATTTCCCTTGTCATTGCCGGAACGCCTTCAAGTTCAGATTCATGAACTCCGGTTCTTTCAAGCATCTCTTTGGTAAGACAAACAACTGCGCAGCGATTTTTAAAATAAAGTTCCGTTGTGTTAAGAACTTCTCTTTCAATTGCGATTCTCGAAAAAGATTTTATCTCGAAATTAAGGCGGT
>JAFOYK010000098.1 GCA_017424665.1 Oscillospiraceae bacterium | reverse complement strand
TCGCTTGCAACGCCGATTTCTTCGCAGGCCTTTGCTTTGTTGCGGACATAGACCTTGGAAGCCGGGTCTTCCCCAACAAGAATTACCGCAAGGGCGGGTCTTCTTTTGGTTTCGGCAACCATTTTTTCAATTTTTTCTTTAAGTTCGGCGCGAACTTCAGCCGCAATTTTCTTTCCGTCAATTATTGTTGCCATTTTCTGCTTCCTCCGTTTCGGTCTTTTCTTCAGAAACTTCTGCTTTTTCGCAATTGTTTTTATAATCCCATTTTCCTTCGGAAACAAGTTTTCCCTTTTCGGTTTCAACAAAAATTCCGAGCCATTCCGGCTTATTTTCGGATTTAAGGAATTTCAACGCAACTCTGAAAGCACAAACCGCAAAGATGAACATCAAAGCTCCGAGAAGCTGGGAAATTCTGAAAGGACCTATCATAAGGCTGTCGGTTCTAAGACCTTCGATAAGCATCCTTCCGAAACCGTTCCAACCAAGATAGAAAAGGAACATCTGGCCGTCGAATTTGCGTTTTTTCATAACGTAGCAGAAAACAAGAAGGCCAATGGCGCACCAAAGAGATTCATAGAAAAAGGTCGGATGAACCGGAAGGCTCGGATCCATAACCGCGCCCATGGTTTCTTCGGAATGTCTTGCGATATATGCCGCAATTTTGGGGCTGGTCATTCCCCAGGGAAGATTTGTGTTGCAGCCGAAAGCTTCGCTGTTAACAAAGTTTCCCCAACGGCCGATTCCCTGTCCGATTAAAACAGCACCGCCGGCAAGATCGAGGAAAGGAAGAATTTTTTGTCCGCGAACTTTGCAACCGATTATAAGGCCAAGAACGCCGCCGATTATTCCGCCGTAAAAGCCAAGTCCGCCGCCGCGGATATTAAAAATTTCGGAAAGATTATCTTTATACATATCCCACTGGAAAGCAACGTAATAAGCTCTTGCGCCGATGATTCCGAGAATCATCGCGAAGAAAATCACGTCAACGATCCTGTCGCCATCTATTCCGAATCTTTTTGCGTTTTTGAAAGCAAAAAGCATCGCGAGCATAAATCCGGTTGCGATGAGCACCGCATACCAGTAAATATCGATTGAGCCAAGGGAAAGGGCCACACGGTTTATTTCAAATTCAAGCCCAAGGCCAGGAAAGCTGATAACATCTGTCATAAATTTATGCCTCCTTTGAAATCAGGGTTTAACTACAGAAAGAGCGGAATTTTCCGGAGCATATGTTGTCTTAACTCTTTCAATAACGCTTTCCGGAGTTGCATTTGCGGCAATTTCAATAAGCTCATACATATCAACACCGGGGAAATGGCAATTGAAAAGGGTGTTTGCAACACCGGTAACTCTTTCGGAAGAACGCATGTAATGTCCGTAAACAGATCTTTGAGCACAGGTGAAAACATCTTTCGGAATTCCGTGCTCAAGAAGATGCTCAAATTCTTCTTTAAGTCGGTTATAAACTTTTTCGGGTTCGCGGCTTTCGCCGGAAAGAAGGATGGAGATGTAATCTCTTCCGCAGAAAACCTCGCTTCCGAAGGTCGCGTTTATAATTCCTTCATCATAAAGTTCGCGGTAAACCTTGGTGAAATCGTCACAAAGAGCACCGACGAAGATTTCGTCAAGAATGCTGCCTTTAAAGTTTTCCGCTTCGGTTCCGGTTTTGCCTTTAAAACCGATGTTGAACATCGGAACAGCCACCGGAAGATGCTGTTCAACGTAATTTTCGGCTACAGAATCCGGTTCATCGCAAATTGCGCGTTCAAGATAAAAATCTTTTGCGGGTTCGAGCACATTATCCGCAACTTTGAGCACCGTTTCCATATCAAAATTTCCCGCAACGGTAAGAACCATGTTGTGGAGGTTATAGAAGGTGTTATAACAATCGTAAAGCAGGTCGGAAGTGATTTCCGCAATGGATTCAACGGTTCCTGCAATGTCGATTTTTACCGGGTTCTTGTGGTAAAGAGCACCGAGAAGATTGAAAAGAACTCTCCAGTCAGCGGAATCGTCATACATTCTTATTTCCTGGCCGATTATTCCCTGCTCTTTGGCAACAGTTTCGGGGGTAAAATAAGGATGGGTAACGAAATCCATAAGGATCTCCATGCTTTCCTCAAAATTATCGGAACATGCGAAAAGATAAGCGGTTCTGTCAAAAGCGGTGAAAGCGTTTGCATTTGCTCCGGTTTTTGCGTAACGCTCGAAGGCGGAACATTCCTCGCTTTCAAAAAGTTTGTGCTCAAGATAATGGGCAATTCCTTCCGGAAGCTTTTTGAATTCACCGTTTTCGGCGGTTTTTATGCAGGTATCGATAGAACCGTAGGCGGTTCCGAACATTGCGTAAGCGGTTGAAAAACCTTCCATCGGTGCCATAAGAATTGTAAGGCCGCTGGGGTGCTCAACTTTATAATAGCAATCGCCAAGGCGCTTGCTTTCGATTTTTTTCATTTCAAGGCTCATTTGTTTTCGCCTCCTTTAAGGAAGAAAACGGCGGCAAGTTTTGCTTTTTCCGCAGCTTTCATAACCTCTTCCCTGGTAACTTCGTCAATGGCTTTTTTATCTTCTTCGGGAGTCGTGATATTTTCTTCAACAATTCCGCTCATATACCAGCCTTCAACGGAATAGAGAGTATCGCCAACGGAACCAAGGCTGTTGAGAATTGCTCCCTTGGTGTCGGAAAGTTCGTCGTCGGTGAAATCGCCTTTTGCAACAAGTTCAAGCTTGTTTATGATTTCCGCCTGGGCTTTTTCGCGGTTTTCAAATTCAATTCCGCAATCG
>JAFOYK010000041.1 GCA_017424665.1 Oscillospiraceae bacterium | reverse complement strand
TGTTGAAACGCCTTTATATTAGTGTCCATTCCAATTTGCATTTCCAATGCAATTGCAGGTCTTTGATACATATTGTCAAGGTTATGCGGTTCTTCGTATTTCCAACCATTGATTGCTATACGCTCTCCATCTTCAACCTTATAAGAAATACTCCAGCTTCCATTAACATACGAATCAATATCAAAATTCAAAAACTCTACCATTTGTGTTCCAAGAGGATTAATTGTCCTATATCCCTTATCTGTATTTCCACCATCTTCTTTTGTATCTGGAGATACTAAAAGTATGTGTGTTTCCCAATATCCAGTAAGATTTATATTTTCAGATTCTATAGATTCATTTTTAATTTCACCAAAGATAGAATGTTCCGTATCATTAAACGCAACTCTCATACTTTTATTATGAGCAATCTTACCTGTATCATACTCTACTTCAACATCTAGCACATCTTCAATCTTTTCACCAAATTCACTTCCCCCGATGAAATGTTCTTTCTCTGCTTCCGCATTATCAAGATAAACATAATATGAGCCATATTCTCCAAAAGTATCTATAATCTCTAAACCTTTTTTTCTGGTTGTCTGCCAGTCATAGGTAATCACATTTTTTATCATAAACATTGTTCCTCCCAAATCATTCGTGCGGTAATCCACACTCTTTTATTATATCGGTAAAACCATACAATTTTCTTATAAAACAGCTATTTTTCTACTAATTTCAGTTATAAAAATTCTGCTCTCATCTATAATATAATATCTTCTTTCTTAAGGCTTTACAATTTCAATGCCAATATTATAAACAGGCTACCTTGACTAAGAAATACCTCTCTATTCATTCAACTAAAGTATAGAGAGCTCCACCTGAACCATAATGCCTGGCGGCATTTTACTTCAGCCTCCACTGCATGAACAGTAAGGAAAATAGTATATCGCAAGCTCATACTATTTTGGGGACAAGCCCCGACCTTACTATGCAGCTAGGAGGTCCGTTCCGCTCTCTATCTCCCACTTAGAATAGATTTATAAAACAAACAAGCATAAGAACTTCAACCAATTAAATATATAAGATAAAAGAAGGTGATAAACAAATGGCTCACAAGACCATTCCACTCAAACATATTTATCCAAAAGACCGGTTGGCAATGGGAGTATTAGCGAAATCAGGAGCCTGTAGTCGAGAGACTTTTCACAAATTGAATATCTCAGACAATAGAATTAAATCCTATAAGCAAGCCAATCTAATCAGAGAAGTCTATGTTCCTGACAAGCATGGCACTTCAGGGAAGACATATTATGAGCTTACCCCTACAAAGGGACAGAGTTTTTGTAGGTCTGAATGTAACATCGAGAGATTTATCTCAAATGGACATGCCATAGAACACAATGCAGCTGTTGCTGATGCAGTATCTAATCTTTCTAAATCTGAAATAGCTTCTTGCATATCTGAAAGAGATATTAGAGAAGAATTTTTGTCAGAAAGGTTACAAGAATTATACAACCAACAGGAAAAAGATGAATATGAAGAACTGCTTGAAAGTATTCAAAATCATAGCTTATCAATGCCTGACATCATTTACAAATCCGATGTTTCCGGTACTTTTGAGGCAATAGAAATAGTGACTGATTCATATGGTAAAGCTGAAATCATCAACAAGCTAGAAAGTTGCGAGAAAATGGGGATTCCCGCCAAACTTGGAATGCCTTTCGTCTGTCTTGGTGCAAGGCTTTTCGGAAACCTTAAACTTTCCGGCGAAGGCGCCGAAAAAGCCGTTAAAAATACGAAAGTTCCGATTCTTCTCGTTCACGGAGAAGACGACGATTTTGTTCCTTTCGAAATGGGAAAAAGAATTTATGAGGCTAACCCGGAAATGATCACTTTTGAAGCTTTTCCGAACGCCGCCCACGGAATCAGCTTTATTGTTGACACCGAAAGATACGAAAAGCTTTATTATTCTCTTCAGGAAAAATACGGAACATAACAAAAAAACGGACTGCACTGCAGTCCGTTTTTTATTATTTTACCATAACCGCCGCGGAAAGCGGAGGAATTTTTATTTTGCCTTCGGCAAAGAAAAGGTGTTCATCGCCGGCGGTTTCGTCAAAAACCCGGACGCTCCATTTTCCAACCGGAAGATAGATTTCCTTTTCTTCCGTTTCCGCGTTGAAAGCAATAAAAATTGCTTCGGAAATTTCTCCGTTCACGTTTCCCCAGATATGGAAAGCCGGAACGTTGATTTCGCCGGTTTTTACGTCGCCGACGTGGGAATAAACGTCGCCGGCAGTTTTCATCCTTAAAGCGCCGTGGGCTTTTCTGAAGCGGATAAGGCCTTTGTAATATTCAAAAACCTTTTGATATTCCGGCTTTTCAAGGTTTCCCCATTTTATGCTGTTGACGGAATCCGGGCTTTTATAGCTGTTGTGCTCAAAACTTCCGTCCGGGTTCGTTTTGCTTCGGAGCATTTCCTCACCGGCCTGGAAAAGCGGAACGCCTTGTGAAAGCATATAAACCGCCGCGGCAAGATTGTTGCGGCGGATTTTTTCTGCAAAATCCGCTTTCGGAAGAACTACCGAAATTCTGTCGAAAAGAGTATAACCGTCGTGGCAGGAAACGTAATTTATACATTTACTGGGGTTTTTGCACCAATCCGGCATTCCTCGGAAACATTTTCCCAAAAGAGAACCGTGAACTTCTTTTCCGGTAATAAAGCCTTCTTTTTTTGCATCAAAAGAAGGACCTGCAAGATAGTCCCTTACGGTATCGCTGAAAAAGGAGCAGCCTGGCATTTTTTCGGAATTATATTGGTTTGCAAGTTCCACTATCGGTTTTGTGACTTTTGTGGGCATATCCCAGCCTTCGCAATAGAAAATCACGTTCGGGTGGTTTGGATGGACCGTCCCGGTGATTTCATTCATGGTTGCAATATCGAGAAGGCCGGAAAGATCGAAGCGGAAACCGTCTATATGATATTCATCCGCCCAATATTTTACGGAATCCACGATATATTTTTTTACCATGCTTCTTTCGGAAGCGGTGTCGTTTCCACAGCCGGAACCTTCGGAATAAACTCCGTTTTCGTCGATTCGGCTGAAATATCCCGGAACAAGAACGTTAAGGCAGAATTCATCCGCAAGATAAACGTGGTTATAGACAACGTCCATTACAACGCCTATTCCGTTTTCATGAAGTTTCTTGACCATCTTCTTCATTTCAAAAACACGGACCGCGCCGTTTTTCGCATCGGTGGAATAAGAACCTTCCGGAACGTTGAAGTTCATCGGATCGTAACCCCAGTTAAACTGCGGTTCTTCCGGTTTTGCTTCATCAACAGAACCATAGTCAAAGCAAGGCAAAAGATGAATGTGGGTCACACCAAGTTCTTTAATATGGTCAAGACCGGTGGGAATTCCGCCGGGGGTTTTTGTTCCGGTTTCTGAAAGACCAAGGAATTTTCCCTTGTTTTCAATTCCGGAATTTTCGTCCATGGAAAGATCTTTTACGTGAAGTTCATAGATAATTGCATCGGTGATGTTTTTATCGTAAAAAACGCCGTGATCTTTTTCCCAGCCTTCCGGGTCGGTTTCGGAAAGGTTTATTACCATCGAACGTTTTCCGTTAACACCAAGCGCTCTTGCGTAAGGGTCCGGCGCCTCGCGCTCTTCCCCATCAACGGTTACGGAAAAGGTGTAAT
>JAFOYK010000210.1 GCA_017424665.1 Oscillospiraceae bacterium | reverse complement strand
CGCCGCTATCTTGAATTCCTTGGCAACAAAGTAACCTTTGTTCAGAACTTCACCGACGTTGACGATAAAATCATCAAACGTGCAAACGGAGAAGGAATCACCTCCGCGGAAGTTGCCGAAAAATATATCGCCGAATATAAAAAAGACGCGGAAGGCCTTGGCGTAAAACCCGCTTCCATCCACCCGAAGGCAACCGAAAACATGGAAAAAATTATCGAGATCGTTGAAGGTCTTGTTGAAAAAGGCTACGCCTATCCCCTTTCCGACGGTTCAGTTTATTTCCGTGTAAGAAAATTTGACGAATACGGCAAACTTTCCCACCAGGACGTTTCCGACCTTGAATCCGGCGCAAGAATCGAAGCAGACAGCGAAAAAGAAGACCCGCTTGATTTCTGCCTTTGGAAAGCCGCTAAACCCGGCGAACCCAGCTGGACTTCCCCCTGGGGCGAAGGCAGACCCGGCTGGCATATCGAATGCACCGCAATGATCAAAAACCACCTTGGCGAAACCATCGATATCCACTGCGGCGGACAGGACCTTATCTTCCCCCACCATGAAAACGAAATTGCCCAGGGCGAATGCTGCACCGGCCACGAATACGCAAGATACTGGATGCACAACGGCTATATCAACGTCGATAACGTAAAGATGTCCAAATCTCTCGGAAACTTCTTCACCGTTCGTGACGTTGCCGAAAAATACGGCTATGAACCCATTAAATACATGATGATCCAGGCGCATTACAGAATGCCGCTTAACTATACCCTTACCGTAATCGAATCCGCAAAAGCTTCTCTTGAAAGAATGTATACCTGCCGCGATAACCTTGATTTCGCCATTGAAAACGCACCGGCAGAAAACCAGGGCGGCGAAGAAGAATTCATCGCAATGCTTTCCGAAAAGAAACAGGCTTTCATCACCGCAATGGACGATGACCTTAACACCGCGGACGCTGTTGCGGTAATTTTCGACCTTGTCCGCGAAATCAACACCTTCATCTCCGCTCCCCACGCAAAATCCGCTCTTGAAGCAGCCGCAGAGCTCTTTGATGCTCTTACCAACGTTCTCGGAATTCTTTATAACCGCAAGAAAGAAAGCCTTGAGGAAGAAGTTGAACAGCTTATCGCTGCCCGCCAGGCCGCAAGAAAAGAACGCAACTGGGCCGAAGCAGACAGAATCCGCGATGAACTTAAGGCAATGGGAATCGTTCTTGAGGATACCCCCCAGGGCGTTAAATGGAAAAAAGCATAAATTATGGAACTGGAAAAAACTTATTATTTCCGGGTGGACACCGCCGCGCAAAACGAAAACCACGATTTAACTCTTTCCGCTTTGCAAAGAATAATCGTCACCGCTTCGGAAGAACATCTTAAAAACATCGGGCTCGATGTTCCGAAACTTATGAAGGATTACGGTGTTTCCTGGATTTTGCTTTCCCTCAGCATTGAAGTGAAAGATAAAATCCGCAGCGGCGAACTTCTTTCCGTAAGAACCTGGCACACCAACAAAAAAGGCGTTTATTACCGCCGAGATTTTGAAATTTGCCACGAGGACGGAACCGTTGCCGCAAACGCCGCAACTTTCTCTTCGATTTTCGATATGGAAAGCCGCCGCCTTTGCACAAACAAAGAAGTTCTTGCGCTTGTTGATGAACTTGGCGAAGGAAAAGAACTTTTTGAAGCAAGCCCAAGGCTCCGCATCAAACCGGAGGAACTTGATTTTGTTATGACCCAGAACGTTATGCCAAGCTGGATAGACGCTCTTGGCCACACCAACAACCTTCGTTACGGCGACCTTATCACCGATGCTCTTCCCGCCGAAAACAGAGCAAAACTCGGAAAACTTTCCCGTTTTGAACTTGGCTTCACCGGCGAACTTCGCCTTGGCGAAAGCGTTGAGCTTCGTCTTAAGGAAGAGGAAGACGGAACGGTTCTTGCCGCCGGAATCCGTTCCACCGACGAAAAACCCGCTTTCCTTGCAAAACTTGCTTTTTAAAAAACGGCGGGAGCAAGCCCCCGCCCTACATTAAAACAACAAAAAAAGGCACCGCTTTGCGGTGCCTTTTTTATTTATAAATTATTCTTCGGTTTCGGGAGCGGGTTCTTCGGAAATGATTTCAGGCTGGATTCCTCCACACCATTCGACAGAATCTTCGGCAACCGGAGCGGGCGGGTTCATGATATCCGCAAATTCCTTGCCGGTAACTTTTTCCTTATCCATAAGAACAGCGGCAACTGCGTCGAGTTTGTCGCGGTGTTCGCGAAGGATGGATTCGGTTTTTTCATAAGCTTCGTCAACAAAACGGCGGATTTCGCTGTCGATATCGGAAGCGATGTCGTCGGAATAATGTTTGCCCTGGCCGTAATCTCTTCCAAGGAAAACTTCGTTTTCATCGGAACCGTAGACAACCGGGCCGAGTTTTTCGCTGAAACCGTAGCGGGTGACCATGTTTCTTGCGATTCTGGTAGCTCTTTCAAGGTCGTTGGAAGCGCCGGTGGAAATATCGCCAAGAACGATTGCTTCCGCAACACGTCCGCCGAGAAGAGTGCAAAGTTCTTCTTCCATAAATCTCTTGGTGACATAGTTTCTGTCTTCAACGGGAAGGCTCATGGTGTAACCGCCGGCATAGCCGCGGGGAATGATGGAAATTTCGTGAACCGGGTCCTGGGTCTCGCAGAAATAAGTCACGACTGCGTGGCCTGCTTCGTGGTAAGAAGTAAGGCGTTTGTCTTTTTCGTTAACTTTTCTGGAGCGTTTTTCGGGGCCGGCAACAACTTTAATGGTCGCTTCCTCAATTTCCTTCATGGTGATGGCTTTTTTCTTGCGTCTTGCGGCAAGAAGAGCTGCTTCGTTGGTAAGGTTTTCAAGTTCCGCACCGGTGAAGCCCGCGGTGGATTTTGCGATAACGTTAAGGTCAACGTCCGGGCCAAGGGGTTTATTCCTGGTGTGGATTTTAAGGATAGCTTCACGTCCTTCAACGTCCGGAGCGCCTACAACGATCTGGCGGTCGAAACGGCCGGGACGGAGAAGCGCCGGGTCAAGGATATCCGCGCGGTTGGTTGCGGCCATTACGATGATTCCGGTATTGTTTCCGAAACCGTCCATCTCAACAAGAAGCTGGTTAAGGGTCTGTTCACGTTCATCGTGTCCGCCGCCAAGTCCTGCGCCTCTGTGGCGGCCTACGGCGTCGATTTCATCGATGAAGATGATTGCGGGTGCGTTTTTCTTTGCTTCGCCGAAAAGGTCGCGAACGCGGCTTGCGCCCACGCCGACGAACATTTCAACAAAGTCGGAACCGGAAATGGAGAAGAAAGGAACGCCAGCTTCGCCCGCAACGGCTCTTGCAAGAAGGGTTTTACCGGTACCGGGCTGACCCATCAAGAGAACACCTTTCGGAATTCTTGCGCCAAGAGCGTTGAACTGGTTCGGGTGTTTAAGGAACTGAACGATTTCTTCAAGTTCTTCTTTTTCTTCGTTGCAGCCCGCAACGTCTTTGAAAGTTGTGGGTTTGTCGCCGGCTTTGTCTTTATATTTTGCTTTTGCAAAATCCATAACTTTGCCGCCGCCCTGCTGACGCATCATAAAGAACCAGAAAACAGCCATTGCGCCGATGAGAAGAAGAGTCGGAAGCATGGAGACCCACCAGGGAGTTTCTTTTATCGGAAGATAATCCGGCTGCATTTCGGTTGCGGCAAAACCGTTCTGCTCGTTGATGGTGTCGATATCGGTGAGGAAAACGGAAACGTTGGGAACAAGATATTCCAGAGTTTCGCCTTTGTCTTTTCCTTCGGCAGGCTTTTTGGTAACGGTAAGTTCGCCGGTTCCGAGATCGAGAATGTAGCTTTCAACTTCTGCGTTTTCAAAAAGCTGGAGCACTTCGTAATATTTCGGCTTAACTTCTTCTTCCTTGTTCATTGTGAACATTAAGGAAGTGAGGAAAAGCAGAAGAACGAGCACCACAACATATGAAATTATTGTTTTGATTTTGTTGCTGTTCAAAAAAATATCAACTCCGATTTATAATTATGCGCCCCTCGTTAGAGGGGAGAGGGCCACATCGCGTAAGCGGTGGCGAGGGGATTCTTTTTTGTAATTTGCCGTATTTGCGGAGGAATCCCTCCACCGTGCCTACGGCAACGGTCCCCCTCCCTTTAGGCAAGGGAGGCAATTTTTTATTTTTCGTAAATTTCGGGTTTAAGAACGCCGATGTAAGGAAGGTGACGGTACTGCTGGTCAAAGTCGAGACCGTAACCTACAACAAATTCATCCGGAACGGTGAAGCAGAAATAATCCGCTTTAACGTCTGCAACTCTGCGTTCCGGTTTATCAAGAAGGGTTGCGATTCTGATGGAAGAAACGTTTCTCTGTCTGAGAAGGTTGCTGAGATAGGAAAGGGTCATTCCGCTGTCGAGAATATCTTCAACGATGAGGATGTCTTTTCCGGAAAGATCGTGGTCAAGGTCTTTAAGAATTTTTACAACACCGGAAGATTTGGTGCCGCCGCCATAGCTGGAAACGGACATGAAGTCGATGTTGAGCGGAATGGAAATTGCTCTCATAAGGTCGGCCATGAAAATTACGGAACCTTTGAGAACGGCAACAAGCATAAGATTTTTTCCGTCATAATCTTTGCTTATCTGTTTGCCCATTTTTTTAACTGCTTTTTTAATGTCCTTTTCGGAAATAAGGATTCTTTCGATGTCTTCTTCGATAGTATGCATTTTAACGCTTCCCTTTCATCAGAAATCATTTTTATTTTTTGCGGATTTTAATTACCGCAACGTTGACTGTTTTTTCAGAAAGCCTTGCGCGCCTTGCAGCGCCGAGACCTTCGACCCAGAGCACCCCTTCGTCATCGGCGATTATCGCGACGGAATTTCTTTCTTCCGCGGGGATTTTTTCTTCGATGAAAAGTTTTTTAAGGGTTTTCGTTCCGCCGTGGATATCGGCCTTGTCGCCTTCGGTTCTTGAACGGAAAACCGCTGTGCCCATAATTTTATCAAAATCAAATGTATCTTTTAAGGCTAAATTTTTAAGTTTATATGAATTTTTAAATTCATCATAAGAAGCAACCGAAACTTCGGCGGTTTTTTCCGGGGAAATTTCAAATTCGCCGGCGGCAAAAGCCGTTTTTACAATTTCCGGAGTTTTTTTCGCTTTCGTTTCTTTAAAAACAATTCCGCCTTTTTGAACAAGATATTCGTTTTTCGAAAGTTCTTCTTTAAAATCTTCCGTTCCGAACTTTTCCGCAAGGCGAAGAGTTCTTTCAAAATCGAAAGCAAAGCCGAAACTTTCAAGAATCATCGCCGCTGCTCTGTTTTTAAGGACCGGGTGGGCTTCCTTAAGAATTTTTACAACACCGGAAGATTTGGTGCCGCCGCCATAGCTGGAAACGGACAT
>JAFOYK010000108.1 GCA_017424665.1 Oscillospiraceae bacterium | reverse complement strand
GTTGTTTCCGCATATCCCAAACTTTATGAAAATTCCGTTTCTCTTACCGCGGCGGTTTCCGGAAAAGCAAAATTCAAAACCTCCGTTTCCAAAAGCAACCAGAAATGGTATTCCAGATTCGTTCCGATGAAAGGCGACAGCAAGAGCGAACTTATCAGAAAATCTGTGTTCATCCTTTGCGTACTCATTTTCCTCGGATGCATGGGATATCTCAGCACCAAGGTTTTTGACAGTGTAAAACACCGCGACCTTGCCGCAAACCTCGGCGATATGCTCGGAATGACCGCGCCGGAACATATTCCGAACGAATGGGATTATAACCCGAAACTTTACGACCTTTACAAAGAAAACCCCGATACCATCGGTTATATCAAAATTGACGGAACAAACGTGGCTTTCCCCGTTGTTCAGACCGACAAAGCAAACGATAAAGGCGCTAAAGGTCAGTTCTATCTCAGAAAAGACTTTTATAAACAGTATTCCATGTATGGAACGCCTTTCCTTGATTATCGCTGCGACGCGCAGGTCGAGATTCAGAGCACAAACTTCATTGTTTACGGCCACAACGTTTATAACGACGGCCAGATGTTCAGCGATCTTATCAAATACAGACAGCTCAAGTTCTATAAAGAACACCCGGTTGTTCATTTTGATACCCTTTACGGCGACGCCGATTGGCTTGTTGTCGGCGTTATTCTTACAAACGCTTACGAAAAAGACGGCCCTGTTTGGGATTATAACAACTTTATCAACGGCGACGAAAACGAAACCAGGGAATTTATCAACCAGATCGCTAAACGAACCATGATCGTTACCGGAGTTGATTATAATGTAAGCGACCATTTCCTCACTCTTTCCACCTGCAGCTATGATTTCACCGACGCCCGTGTTGTTGTAATTGCAAGACAGGTAAGGGAAGGCGAGGATATAAGCGCTCTTGATACAAGCAAAGCTTATTATAACTCCAACCCGCTTATGCCCGACAAATGGTATCAGGCAATTTCCGAAGCACAGCAATCCGAAAGCGATGCAAGTTTCGGCGAGGCTGAACAGCTCGGCGGAAATATCGAGGAAATCGAGATCATCAGCTATCCGTACAAAAATGAATATAAGGTTGGTGAAACCCTTAACCTTGAAGGCCTTAAATTCCTTGTTTACAGAGTCGATTCCGACGAACCCGAGGAAGTTGTCGGCGGTTACACTTCTTCTCCCAAAGGACCTTTCGAGGCTCCGGGCGAATATGAAATAACCATCGATTATGAGGGATATCAGTTTAAGCTTATTATAAACGTTGTCGGAGACGGAAGCACAAGTTCCGAAGCGGCTGAAATCGAATCCATCGAAATCATCAAGAGCCCCGCTTCCTATAACATCGGAACTGCTCCGAAAGCAAGCGATTTTGCGATAAGAGTTAAAAAGACCGACGGAGCAACCGAAGATCTTACAAGCGGATTCACCGTTAACGGCGACACAAGCAAAGTTGGAAACGCTAAATTCACCATAACCTATGAAGGCTTTACCGCTTCCGTAAACGTTGAAATTAAACCCACAGCTTCCAAAATTGAGATAACTTCTCTTCCGGGCAAAACCGAATATAAAGTCGGCGAAACGCTTGATTTGACCGGCCTTGCAATTAAAGTCACCAAGGTTGACGGAAGTGTTGAGGAAAACGTAAAATCCGGTTTTACGGTTTCTCCTTCCGGAAAACTCAACACCCCCGGAGATATTGCAATTACAGTAAGCTATGGCGGAGCAAGCACTACTTTTACCGTTAAAGTAAAACCCGCAGAGATCAAAGCGGAATCCATCGCAATTGCAAGCAAGCCTTCCAAAACCACTTATAACGTTGGCGAAACTCTTGATGTTTCCGGACTTTCCGTTGAAGTTACCAAAAACGACGGAAGCAAGGAAACCATCACTACCGGCTTTAGCGTTTCTCCTTCCGGAAAACTTAACACTGCCGGAACTGTTACTATCACCGTAACTTACGAGGGACTTACCGCAACTTTTAATGTAACTGTAAACCAGATGGCAAGCCTTCCGGAAGAATCCACTTCCGAAAGCAATTCGGGAAGCAATTCCGAAAGCAACAGTGAAAGCGAAAACACTTCTTCCGAAGCTCCTTCCACTAACGCAAGCCTTCCGGAATCTTCCGATCCCGGGGTAAGCGCGGGAAACATGAGCGCAAATTATTCCGGTAAAAGCAGATATTATGAACAGTCCCAAAAAGATACCGTTAAGGTCAACGGAAAGACTATGAGCGTTTATGATGCTGTTTGCCAGATTGTTGCTTATGAAGCAGGACAGGGTCAGCCCGAAGAACACGTTAAAGCACAGGCGGTTGCTTCCTATACTTATCTTATGAATGGAAACGGAAACATCTCCGCCGGTCTCAGCACTGCAAAACTTGATAACCGCACCAAAGAACTTGTTGCGGAGGTTATCGGCTACGCCGTTCTTGACGACAGAAACAACCAGTTTATACTTGCAACCTATTTTTCTGAAAGCTGCGGTGAAACCGCAAACGCCGAATGGGTCTGGGGTTACGCGAACAGAAACCTTATTTCCGTTTCTTCCCCGGTTGACGGAAAAACTTCCAAAACATACAGAATAACTTCCTCAAGTTTTAAAGATAAGGTTGAAAGCAAAACAGGAATAACCCTTTCCGGAGATCCCGAAGATTGGATCGAAGTTTACAGCTATTGGGGAGATTCCGATTACGTCAACCAGGTAAAACTTGGCGGAACCAAATACAGCGCAAGAAAGCTTCGTGAAAACGTTCTTGGCGGTTCAAGCCTTCGTTCCACCGCTTTTGATGTGGAATATGATTTTGCAAAAGACCAGTTTGTTTTCACAATGCGCGGCTATGGCCACGGCGTTGGAATGAGCGCAGTCGGTTCCATCGCTTACGCGAAAAAAGGTTACAGCTGGGAAGAAATTCTTATGAAATATTATTCCAACTGCTACATAGGCTATAAAGAACCTTAAAAATAAAAATCCCGTGCTCAAATGAGCACGGGATTTTTTTATTTGTTTTAATTAAAGAATAATGCTTTTTCCGGTCATGCTCGAAGGTTGGGGAAGACCAAGAAGTTTGAGCATGGTGGGTGCAATATCGGCAAGAACGCCGCCGGGGCGAAGTTCACATTCGTGGTTATAAACAATGAAGGGAACAGGGTTGGTGCTGTGGGCGGTGAAAGGAGTTCCGTCCTTTGCAAGCATAACGTCTGCGTTGCCGTGGTCGGCGGTTATAAGAACCGTTCCGCCAAGTTCCCTGACCTTTTCACAAACTTTGCCGAGACATTCGTCAACTGCCTCACAGGCGGCTACAGCGGCCTCAAAAACGCCGGTGTGGCCGACCATGTCGGTGTTTGCGTAGTTGAGGATGATAACGTCGTGCTCGTTTTTGTCAAGTTCTTCAAGAAGCTTTTCGGTAACGAGATATGCGCTCATTTCCGGCTGAAGGTCATAAGTTGCAACGTTCGGGGAAGCGATAAGGTCGCGGTCCTCGTTTTCATAGCAAGCTTCAACGCCGCCGTTGAAGAAGAAAGTTACGTGAGCATATTTTTCGGTTTCGGCAATGCGGAGCTGTTTAAGGCCCTGTTTTGCAACGTATTCACCGAAGGTATCTTCAAGAACAAGGGGCGGGAAAGCAACTTTTACGTTTTCAAGGGTTTCGTCATACTGAGCCATGCAGACGTAGCAGACTTTTTTTGCGGTTCTTTCAAAACCGGAAAATTCTTCGTCAACGATTGCGCGGGTCATTTCTCTTGCGCGGTCGGGGCGGAAGTTTGCGAAAATCACGGAATCTCCGTCTTTGATGCCTGCGTCTTTTTCGCAGATGAAAGGTACGATGAATTCATCGGTGATTCCTTCGTCATAGCTGCGCTGAACGGCTTCTGCGGCGCTTTCAACAAGTTCTGCATCACCAAGGACAAGAGCTTTATAATGGCGCTCAACGCGGTCCCAGCGCTTGTCACGGTCCATTCCGTAATAACGGCCGCCGACGGAAGCAATTTTGCCGGTTTTGGTTTCGTCAAGTTTTGCCTGAAGTTTTTCAATGTATCCTTTGCCGGAGGAGGGAGGAACGTCTCTTCCGTCCATGAAGCAATGGAGATAAACTTTGGAAAGGCCGTTTGCTTTGGCCATATCGATAAGGCCGAAAATGTGTTCAAGGTGGCTGTGAACGCCGCCATCGGAAAGAAGTCCGAGGATATGGAGGGCGGAACCGTTTTTCTTGCAGTTTTCCATTGCGGAGCAAAGAGCTTCGTTTTCAAAGAAGCTTCCGTCGCGGACCGCATTGGTGATTCTCATAAGAGGCTGATAAACGATTCTTCCTGCGCCGATGTTTGTGTGGCCGACTTCGGAGTTGCCCATTTGTCCGTCCGGAAGACCGACATCAAGACCGGAAGCGCCGATTATGGTTTTGGGGCAGGTTTCGCGGATTTTATCAAGGTTCGGCATTTTTGCTGCGCGGATAGCGTTTCCGTAATCACTTTCGTTATAGCCGAAACCGTCAAGGATCATTAAAACAAGGGGTTTCATATGGCTTTCTCCTTATTTGGAAGCTGCCGCAACGATTGCAGCAAAATCGGGAGCTTTAAGGGAAGCGCCGCCGATAAGGCCGCCGTCAACGTTTTCTTTGGAAAGAAGTTCCGCTGCGTTCTTTGCGTTCATGCTGCCGCCATACTGAATGGTGATTCCTTCAGCTGCTTCTTCGGAATAAAGTTTTGCGATAAGCTGGCGGATGAATGCGCAGGCTTCTTCTGCCTGGTCTGCGGTTGCGGTAACGCCGGTTCCGATTGCCCAAACGGGTTCGTAAGCGATGATGATGTTTTTGAGTTCTTCTTCGGAAACGCCGCCAAGAGCAACTTTAAGCTGTTTGCCGACTACTTCTTCCATGATTCCCTGTTCGCGTTCGTTAAGAAGTTCGCCGCAGCAAAGAATTACGGTAAGGCCTTCATCAAGAGCGGCACGGGTGCGCTGGTTAACGGTTTCGTCGGTTTCGCCGAAATACTGTCTTCTTTCGCTGTGGCCGATGATAACGTATTCAGCGCCAACTTCTTTGATCATGGAAGCGGGAATTTCGCCGGTGAATGCGCCGCCGGGAGCCCAGTGGCAGTTCTGTGCGCCGACTTTTACGTTGGAACCGGAAGTTGCGTTAACGGCGGTTTCAAGGTCAAGGAAGGGGGTGCAGACAACAACGGAGCAGTCTGCTTCTTTAACAAGCGGAAGAAGCTCTTCGATAAGAGCTTTTGCTTCCGCGCGGGTTTTGTTCATTTTCCAGTTGCCGGCAATAACTGCGGCGCGTTTGGATTTATTCATGATAAAACTTCCTTTCGGGGATAAATAGCCTTCCCGGAGGGGAAGGTGGCTTTTCGGTCGCAGACCGAAAAGACGGATGAGGGATAAACAGGTAACGCGGAACGCTTATCGAAATTTATCAGGGATCATCCCTCCTCAGTCTGCTTCGCAGACAGCTCCCCCTCTGGGGAGCCTTTTTTTATTTCTCGTTAAGAGCTGCAATGCCGGGGAGCTCAAGTCCTTCAAGGAATTCGAGGGAAGCGCCGCCGCCGGTGGAGATATGGGTCATTTTGTCAGCAAAGCCGAGTTTGGTTACTGCTGCAACAGAGTCGCCGCCGCCGATGATGGAGATGCAATCGGTTTCTGCAATTGCTTCAGCAACAGCGAAGGTGCCGCCTGCGAAGTTTTTGAATTCGAAAACGCCCATAGGTCCGTTCCAGATAACGGTTTTTGCGTTTTTAACAGCTTCTTTGAAGAGTTCAACGGATTTGGGGCCAATGTCCATGCCCATAAGGCCTTCGGGAATGTCTTTTCCTTCAACAAGAACGGGCTCTGCGTTTTCGTCAAATTT
>JAFOYK010000088.1 GCA_017424665.1 Oscillospiraceae bacterium | reverse complement strand
GAAAGGCGTTTTTCAAAAGCGGTGATGTTTTTTCCGTCGCCGTTAAGGTCAAGCGCCTCGCCATAGAGGTTGAGTATTTTTATTTTTTTCATAATTTTCTCAGCTCCTCCAGGAATTTATCTTCGTTGGAAAAAACGGAAGAGGTCATAACGTAGATGTTTCCCTCGGTTTTTTCAAGGCAGGAACGGATGTCCTCGTCTTTATCGCAGATCTGGACTCTTTCCATATCGATATCCGCGAATTTAAGGCGGACGGCCATATCATAGCGGCGTTTTCCGACGATTATGATATGTTCAACATCTTTAAGATTTTCGTAAGCGACGTCGTACATAAAGAGAACGTCCTTATGCTCGGTGTGGAACATATTGTTGGAAATCATGATAAGGGTGCGGGGGCCTTCCTTTTCGGAAACAAAATCAACGCTCTGGTCAACGGAAGCAGGGTTCTGCTTGGTAAGGATAAGCTGGCATTTTCTTCCGAGAACGGTGAGCTCTTCGTAACGTTTTGTTACGCCGATATCAAAGCTTTCCGCAAAGGAAAGAGCCTTTTCAAGTTCCATTCCCGCGGCGGTAACGCAGATTGCACAAGCGGCAACGGTGTTGAACATAAAATAGGTCGCGTCGAAGCCAAGTTTAACGCGTTTTCCGTTAACGGCAAGAGAAGGTTCGGCGAAATCCATATCGGTTCCGATGAAATCCGGCTTCGGGGATTCAAAACCGCAGTTTTCGCAACGGAAGGAGCCGACGTGATTATAATGATAATAATCATAGGAAAGGGTATGCAGACATTTGGGGCAGACTTTTGCGTCGTTGGTTCCGCTTCTGCATTCTTTGGTGGAACGTTCGTTTTCTCCAAGAGCAAACCAGACAACCGGGTTTTCGTTTCCCCAGCTTACCTGTTGGGAAACGGGATCGTTTGCGTTAAGAAGAAGGGTGGTTCCGGGGGTGATTCCCATTTTGATTTTATCGAGAACGATTTCCGGACAGCAGTTTCTTACGATCTGGTCGCGGAGAAGGTTTGTGATAAGAAGATAATCGGGTTTTATTTCCTTAACAAGGAAACGGAGCCAGCGTTCGTCGATTTCGAGAACGGAATAATCCGCTTTAACTCTTCCGCCAAAAGTGCAGTTCGTGAGAAGAGAGGTGGTGATTCCGCCGAGCATGTTGGAACCGAAGCTGTTGTTGATTACGGAAAAACCGTTTTTGCGGAGAATATGGGTGACCATATTGGAAGTGGTGGTTTTTCCGTTGGTTCCGGTGATGCAGATTATTTTTCCGTCGAATTTAAGGCGGTTAAGAACCTTGGGGCAGAAAATTCTTGCAATATCGCCGGGTTTTGCGGTGCCTTTTCCGATAAGGCGTCCGATGAAATAGAGCACTCTGCAAACGCAGATGGCAATGAATAATCTCATGGATAGACTTCCTTTTTCAATATTGCCTCCCTTGTTAAAGGG
The DNA here is from genome assembly GCA_017424665.1 of Oscillospiraceae bacterium. GTDB lineage: Bacteria > Bacillota > Clostridia > Oscillospirales > Ruminococcaceae > UMGS1668. The sequence goes on along the minus strand of JAFOYK010000088.1, from coordinate 3,800 downwards.
AGGGGGACCGTTGCGGTACGCACGGTGGAGGGATTCTTTTTCTGCAACGGTTTTTTATAATGAATCCCCCCGTCTTTTTTGATTTTCATCAAAAAAGCCACCCCCCTTTGACAAGGGGGGCTTAAAATTAAAGGGTGATAAGTTTCTTTTCGCTCTTGGTGATAACGTCGCAGCCGTCTTCGGTTACCATAACGATATCCTCGATTCTAACGCCGAACTGACCGTCAAGATAGATTCCGGGTTCAACGGACATTACGATTCCTGCTTCGGTGAGTTCGGAGCAAAGGGGAGAGAATCTGGGGTTTTCGTGAATTTCAAGACCAAGGCTGTGGCCAAGACCGTGGCCGAATTTGCCTTCATAACCTGCGCCATAGATCATATCTCTTGCAACAGCGTCGATGGAGTTGCAGGGAACGCCTGCTTTAACAGCATCGATCGCGGCAAGCTGTGCGTTAAGAACAAGGTTATAAACTTTTTCCTGTTCTTCGGAAATTTTGCCGACTGCAACGGTTCTGGTCATGTCGGAGCAATAGCCGTTGTGTGCAGCACCGAAGTCCATGGTTACGAAGTCGCCTTCTTTGATTACGTTCATGCTGGGAACTGCATGGGGCATGGAACCGTTTGCGCCTGCTGCAAGAATGGTTTCGAAAGCAAGGCCAGTTGCGCCGTTTTTAAGCATGAAATAATCCAGTTCGAGCTGAAGGTCTTTTTCGCAAAGACCGGGTTTGATGATTTCAAGCATATGAAGGAAAGCTTTGTCGGTAATTGCCTGTGCGGCGCGGATTTCCTTCATTTCGTCTTCGGATTTGATTTTTCTCTGATGGAGAATGATGCTGTTGAGTCTGGGGTCATCAAGAAGGGTTGCAGTAAGAACTTTACGAAGGCTGAAAAGGCTTTCAACGGTCATATAGCCGGATTCGATTCCGACGGTTTTGACTTTAAGTTCTTCGAAAAGCTCGTTGAGCTGTTTTGCCATGTCGGTCATGAGAACAACTTCGGCGTCGGTTACTTTTTTGGAGCCTGCTTCGATATAGCGGCTGTCGAGAAGAAGAACAGCTTTTTCTCTGGTTACGAGAAGAGCACCAGCGCTGGAAACAAAACCGGTGTAATACTGTCTGTTAACGTCAGAGGTGATGAGTGCTGCGTCGATATCTTCGGGAAGCATCTGGGAAAGTCTTTTAATTCTGTCCATTATTATTTCCTCCACTTCTTTATCTTATGAATTTTTCGAATTCACGTTTTATTTTTATAAAAAAATCGGTTTCGGGGCCAAGGGGTTCCGTTAAGAAAACCTTTGCGCCGAAAAGTTTTCCGCCAAGAACATCGGTGAAGATCTGGTCGCCGATGACGGCGGTTTCTTCCGGTTTGAAACCGAATTTTTCCGTGGCTTTTTTAAAACCCTTCGGAAGGGGCTTTGCGCTTTTGAAAACAAAAGGAAGGCCCAGCTTTTCCGCAAAAGGTCTGATACGGTTTTCGCTGTTGTTTGAAATTATAACAGGAACAAAGCCTTCTTTTTTGATTTCCTCGAGCCATTCCGGAACACCGGAAGCGGGCTTCTGGGAACCGTGGAGAGAAAGGGTGTTGTCCGCATCGAGCAAAAGAAGCTTTGCTCCGGCGTTTTTTAAATCCGCCGCGGTTATGTCGGTTATTTTGTCAAAACGGTAATCCGCTTTGAAAATTGACATTTTCGCCTTCCCCCTTTCGGTTTTCCGGAAAAATAAGAAAGCGGACAGCAAAAGCCGTCCGCCATCCTCTTTTTTCTGTTAGAAATCAATACTTTCTCTTGCGAGCTGCTTCGGATTTCTTTTTACGTCTTACCGAAGGCTTTTCATAGCACTCGTGTTTTCTAACTTCTGCGAGAACGCCAGAGCGTGCGCAGGAACGTTTAAAACGTCTGAGAGCGCTGTCAAGAGATTCATTTTCTTTTACATGAATTTCTGCCATAATCTGTTTCCCTCCTTCGCCATTGGGCTGGAGCTAAGAACAATTCTGTTCTTTGTACATAAATGTAACATTAACATTATATACTTGAAGGTCGCCGGTGTCAAGTATAAATTTCGTTATATTTTTATTAATTTTATATTAATAACTTAATACATTAAATAATATAAAGCTTTTTCTTAAGCGGTTTTCCGGTTTTTCGGTCTTTTTTGAAACACCCGGCTTCGTTGGCAGAAAGAGATTTCAGGAGAATCTCCTTTTCGTTTTGTGAAACAACAGTGGGGCGGATATTATCCGCCCGTTTTTTTGACGGACGGCGTTTTCCCCTCATCCGTCAAAACCTTCGGTTTTGCCACCTTCCCCCAGGGGAAGGCTTTTCGGAACGGTCAAGACCGTTCCCTACCGTCCCACTCAGAAGAGGCTTTTAGAATACGAAGTTTCCGTTTTCGAAAATTACAACTTCTTTTCCGTCGCGGGTCTTTCCGGTGATGGAAAGGTCTGCGGTGCCGACCATGAAATCGACGTGAACGCCTGCGGAAGCGTTGATTCCTGCTTCGAAAAGTTCTTCTTCGGTCATTTCGTCGCCGCCGCGAACGCTGGAAGGATATGCTTCACCAAAAGCGAAATGGCAGGAAGCGTTTTCATCGAAAAGGGTGTTGAAGAAGGTGATGCCGCTGTTGGAAATGGGGGAATCGTAAGGAACAAGGGCAATTTCGCCGAGGAAGCGGCTGTTTTCGTCGGTATCGAGAGCTTTGTTAAGAACTTCCTCGCCTTTTTCGGCGGTTGCTTTTACGATTTTTCCGTTCTCGAACTCAAAGCGGATTCCGTCGACGATGTTTCCGTTAAGAACAAGGGGTCTTGCGGAATAGAGAACGCCGTTAACTCCGTCGCGCTTCGGTGCGGAGAAAATTTCTTCGGTGGGCATATTTGCTACGAATTTATGTCCGGCTTTGCATTCTTCGCCGCCGGCAAGCCACTGGCAGTTTTCCGGAAGTTCAACAACAAGGTCGGTTCCAAGGGAGTTTTTATAGTGAACGGATTCAAGGTCCATTTCGGTAAGGGTCTTTGCTCTGCGTTCAAGGGTCGCGCAATGTTCTTTCCAAGCTTCAACAGCGTCGCCGTCTTCGGTGATCCTTACCATTTTGAAAATGGTTTCCCAAAGTTTTTCGTTTGCTTCTTCGCCTTTAAGTTCCGGGAAAACTTTTTCCGCCCAGGAAGTTATCGGAACGGAAGCAACGCACCAGGGGAATCCGTTGGTCATTTCAAGGTTATAAAAATCTTTAAGGTCGCGGTTGGAGGCAATGCTGTAACGGCGCTGGCGTTCCTGGTCAACTCCTTTAAGGTTTTCCGGGTCTGCTGCGGCGATGGAAATATAGCCCGCTCCTTCTTTTGCAAGGGTGTTGAGTCTTTCCGCGTCCCAGCTGTAAACTCCGTCAAAAAGGCTGTCGTCTGCGCGGAGCCAATGTTCTCTGGTGCAATAATCGTCTCTCCAGAGCATTACAACGTCCTTTGCGCCAAGGTCATAAGCGGCGGTGTTAAGAAGTCTTGCGAAATCCGCGCGGTCAACGGGGCAGTTTATTACAAGGGTCTGGCCCTTCTGAAGGTTGATGCCTACGCCGACGATAAGTCTTGCGTATTGCCAAAGCATTTTCTGGTTCATATCCATTTCCTTTCTTAAAAAAGCGGCGGGAGCCTTGGCTCCCGCCCTTTTTATTTCAATAACGCCGCTTTGCGGCTACACCTCATCCGTCAGCCTTTGGCTGACACCTTCCCCAAAGGGGAAGGCAGAGTTTGTTGGCAAACGCAGTTTGCCGTGATTGGCTGCTTCAAGCAAGCGCGAAGCGAACATGGGGAGTCTG
>JAFOYK010000032.1 GCA_017424665.1 Oscillospiraceae bacterium | reverse complement strand
GTGGCCGGAACCCATTACGCCGATATGCATGGTCTGGCCGCCGGTGGGAGATTTTTTACAGTCGGTTACGTTAAAGATGGAAGGACCGGAAGTGATGGTACCTCTGTCGCCGACCTGGCCGCCCATTTCTGCATAGAAAGGAGTGGTATCAAGAATGATAACTGCTTCGTCGCCTTCGGAAAGTTCGGAAACAAGCTCGCCATCTTTAAGGATAGCAAGAACTTCGGAAGCGGAATCCATTCTGTTATAGCCAACGAATTTGGTCTTAACGTCGCCGAGAGCTGCAAGGCTGTCTTCAACCCAGGAAACGCCGTTTGCGGAAGCTCTTGCGTCACGTGCACGTTTTTTCTGGTCGTTCATAAGAACGGTGAAGCCTTCAACGTCAACGGTGATGTTTTTATCTTCAAGGATATCCTGAGTAAGGTCAAGCGGGAAGCCATAAGTATCGTAAAGTTTGAAAGCTACGTCGCCGGGAAGAACGGTTTCGCCTGCTTCTTCAAGTTTTGCAACGTAATCGTTGAGAAGTTCAAAGCCCTGGTCAATGGTGCGGCAGAATCTTTCTTCTTCGGAAAGGATAACTTTTTTGATGTAATCTGCGTGCTCGGCAAGTTCGGGATATGCAACGCGGTTTTCTTCGATAACGGTATCAACTACTTTGTAGATGAAGGGTTCGTTGATTCCCAGAAGTCTGCCGTGACGGGCCGCTCTTCTGAGAAGGCGTTTGAGAACGTATCCGCGACCTTCGTTTGCGGGCATAACGCCGTCGCTGATGATGAAGGTGGTGGAACGGACGTGGTCGGTGATTACGCGGAGAGAAACGTCTTTAACGGGGTCATCGTGATATTTAACGCCGGCAATTTCGCCGATTTTTTTCATGATGTTCTGAACGGTGTCAACTTCGAAAAGGTTGTCAACGCCCTGCATTATGCAAGCAAGTCTTTCAAGACCCATACCGGTGTCGATGTTCGGGTGTTCCATTCTTTCATAGTTGCCTTCGCCGTCGGAGTCGAACTGGGAGAAAACAAGGTTCCAGACTTCGATGAAACGGTCGCAATCGCAGCCAACGGTGCATCCGGGCTGGCCGCAGCCGTGTTCAACACCGCGGTCAAAATAAATTTCGGAGCAGGGTCCGCAAGGGCCGGAACCGATTTCCCAGAAGTTATCCTCTTTTCCGAAACGGAAAATGCGGTCTTCGGAAAGGCCGATCACGTTGTGCCAGATGTCATAAGCCTCATCGTCATCCTGATAAACGGTGACATAGAGTTTTTCTTTAGGAAGTTTGATAACTTCGGTGAAATATTCCCAAGCCCACGGAATAACTTCTTTTTTGAAGTAGTTTCCGAAGGAGAAGTTACCGAGCATTTCAAAATAAGTTCCGTGACGGTCGTCTTTACCGACGTTGTCGATGTCGGGGGTACGATGCATTTCTGGCAGGTGGTTACTCTGTGGCAGGGGGGTTCTTCCTGGCCAAGGAACCATTTTTTCATCGGTGCCATACCGGAGTTGATGAGAAGAAGGCTCTTATCATCTTTGGGGAGAAGGGGAAAGCTGGGAAGTCTTTTGTGACCTTTGCTTTCAAAAAAGCTGAGGAAGCTTTCGCGGATGTCATTTACGCCCATCCATTCCATGTTTATATCATTCCTTTCAATTAAATAACGTTTTTGTGCCTCCCTTGCCTAAAGGGAGGGGAACCGTTGCCGTATGGCACGGTGGAGGGATTCTTTTATGAATCCTTTGATTTGCAGTAAGGGGGCTTGCTTTCGCTGAACATAGGAAATTCAGGAAAATAAAAAAAGCCTCCATCCCTGCCATTAAAATGACATTGGGACGAAGACATCTCCGTGGTACCACCCAAATTGCCGCAAACGCGGCCGCTTTGAAAAACCTTTTTAACGGAAGGCATCCGCCGGAATTTCTTCCGGAAGCTCCGGGGCGGCCTTCAAAAACCGTTTGCAAACCTTTCTTTCAGCGGACAAAAGGCTCTCTGTTTTGCATGTTTTTTTGATTATTCCCATCAAAGCTTACTTATAATATTTAATTATAACAGATTTATTATAACGGCAACAAAAGCCTTTGTCAAGAAGGAAAAAGCGGGCGGAGAAAAAAGAAACTCCGCCCGCCCTTTCGGTTTGGTTTATGAGGAAATTTTGGGGATAGCAAAAATTTTAAGCTGCTTTTGCGGTATAGATCGCCGCAACACGGCGTGCTCTTTCTCTTCTTTCGCGGCGTTTCATTGCTTCAATTGCTCTGGTGCAATTCATTGCGCCCCAGATTCCGAAGAAAGCAAAAGCAAAGGAAATTCCGCCATAAACGAAAAGTTCCGCGTTGGTGATGTTTCCAAAATCGCTTGCGCCGGCAATTCCGATAACGGAGATGATTCCTGCTGCTGCCATAACCTTAAAGATGAAGTTCAAAACATATGTTCTTTCCATTTTACTACGTCCTTTCCAAGTTTATCTATGGGGTATGTTCGACAAAATCGAACATCTGTTCTTGTTTTGTGACTTTATTATACCACCCAATTTTCAAAAATCAATAGGTTTTGGCGAAAAAATCGAACAATCGTTCTTGTTGGTGTATTTTTGTCGCAAAAGCATTTTTAACACCGTTAAAATTTTACGCAAAAATCAAAACATTTTGTATAAAAATGTCGGATTATTACAAAAACAATAAATATTTTTACAAATCATCAAATTATATTGACAAAAAATTAACAGAATGTTATAACTATAGCGAACCCTATTTGATTTAAAAGGAGAAATTATTATGGCAAAAATCATCGGAAGCCCCACCAGATATATTCAGGGCAGAGGCGAACTTGCAAACCTTGCAAAACATGCCGGCGCAATCGGCGAAACCATGTTCATCCTTGTTGACAAATTCGTTAAACCTCTTGTAATGC
>JAFOYK010000005.1 GCA_017424665.1 Oscillospiraceae bacterium | reverse complement strand
ATTCGGGAGGTGCTTTTTTATGTTTTATTTAGCTTTATTAAAAAGTTCTTCGAATTTTGAAAAATGGTCTTCATCAAAAGTGGAAACGTAGTTTCCGCTGCCGAGCATTGTGAAAGTGAAAACATTGTTTGAATCAACGTAAATGCAATGTTCCGTTCCGACATAGGTGAATGTTATTTCATAACGTGGGAAATCCATTGGTTTGGAAGTGCTTTCCGGCAAAAGATTCATTCCGTCGAAAATCCAGAAAACGGAATGGCATTGATATTCACTTAAAACAACGGTTTCGCCGCTTTTGTTTTCCCAATCTTCAATTGTTGCATAGTAAGTTATTTTTGCGTTTTCGGTTTGGGAAAGGGGAGAAAGGTTATAACTTCCGTCCGGCCAGCGGAAATAAATGTTTTGAATAAAACCGTCTTTAAAATATTCAACTTTTGTGTTCGGCTTTATTCTGTAGGTTTTATCATTAAGCTCGATAAAACCGATTTCGGAATACATCTCGTCTTTGGCGCAATCCTCTTCGGTAAGAACGCCGCCTTCAATAATTTCCGGGTTTCCGTTTTCGTCATAAACGATGACGGTGTTCGGTTTCATCCAAACAGGGTAACAGCCAAAGGAAGTTATTTCCTCAAAAGTCATAAAAGTTTTCGGGTCAACATGTTCTTCCGGAGGATAATCGAGGTTATAATTCCCGTCCGGCCAAAGGTGATAGATATTCCGGATAAATCCGTGAAGGTCATATTCCGCTTTTGTGTTGGGTTCAATTTTCATTTCTTCGGAAAACTGAAGGAAGGGCATTGCTTCAAATTCGGGTCTTCCAACAAGGTTTTCCGGAAGAAGTTCGCCGCCTTCGGCGATTTCAGGAATGCCGTTTTCATCATAAATTATGATGGTATGCGGCTGCATCCAATCCGGATAATATCCGGCGGCGGTTATCTCCTTGAAAGACATATAACCGCAGGCCTCCGCGATTTCTTCCGGAGTTTTTTCTTGTTCGGAAGGTTCTTCGGAAACACCGGAATTTATTTCATCTTCGGAAACAACAGGTTCGCCGTGTTCTTCCGAACAACCGGCAAAGAATAAAACAAGAGCCGAAAGAATCAGAAAGATAAGAAACTTTTTCAAAGCCGTCACTTCCTTGTTGTTTATTTCAATAATATTATAAAAAATTGGTGGGGTAAGTCAAGGCGATATTCCTTAAAAGAATAAAAAAGCACCTCCCGAATTTCGGGAGGTGCTTTTTTGCTGCATTCTGTGAAAAATGCAAAATCATCTCATATAATCGAACTCGATATCGAGAATGCTTACGGTGTCACCTTCGTTGATGCCCATTCTTTCAAGCTCATCAATGATTCCGGAAAGACGGAGAACCCTCTGGAAATACTGGAGAGATTCATAGTCATCAAGATCAACAAAACCGAGAGCATGCATGAGCCAGGGTGCTTCAACAACATAGATTCCGTCTTCGATATGGATCTTGAATTCCTGTTTGGAAGTGATCTCTTCACGAACGGGAGCTTCGGTCTCATATCTTACGATGGGAGGAAGTTTTGCAAGTTCTGCGGCAACGGCATTAACAAGTTCCTGAACACCTTCGCCGGTTGCGGCGGAGATGAGATAGGTTTTGAAGCCGTTTTCTTCAGCAAATTCGTTGAATTCGTCGATCATTTCCTCGATGGAAGCATCTGCTTTGTTAAGAGCAACGATCTGGGGGCGTTTTGCAAGTTCGGGGTTGAACTTTTCAAGCTCATAGTTGATCTGTTTGTAATCGTCGATGGGGTCGCGGCCGTCCGTTGCAGAAATATCGATAACGTGGAGGATAAGTCTGCAGCGTTCAACATGGCGGAGGAAGTCGTGGCCAAGGCCAACGCCTTCGGAAGCGCCTTCGATAAGACCGGGAATATCGGCCATTACGAAAGAGCTGCCTGCGTCCATTTTAACAACGCCGAGAACGGGGGTAAGGGTGGTGAAGGGATAGTTTGCAATTTCCGGTTTTGCGGCGGAAACCACGGAAATAAGAGTGGATTTACCAACGTTGGGGAAGCCAACAAGACCTACGTCCGCAAGAAGTTTGAGTTCAAGAGTTACTTCGAATTCTTCGCCGGGGAAACCGGGTTTTGCAAATTTGGGGATCTGACGGGTGGGGGAAGCGAAATGCTGGTTGCCCCAACCGCCCTTGCCGCCTTTTGCGACAATGTGGGGTTCGCGGTCGGAAATATCCGCAAGGATTCTTCCGGTTTCAGCTTCGCGAATAAGGGTTCCTACCGGAACTTTGATAACAAGGTCCGGTGCGGATTTTCCGGTCATGTTGCTACCGGCACCGTTTTTGCCGTTTTCGGCAATATAACGTTTTCTGTATTTAAAGTCAATAAGGCTGGAAATGTTGGTGTCGCCGACAAAAACAACGTTTCCGCCTTTGCCGCCGTCACCGCCGTCGGGACCGCCGGCGTTTACATATTTTTCGCGATGAAAAGTGCAAGCACCGTTGCCGCCGTTTCCGGCCTTGATTCTGATTTTTGCGGTATCGACAAACATCTTTATACCTCCGATTGATCTTTGAGTGTAAGCTCCATATAGCTTTCCTGCCGGATGAAGCCGAGTTTTTCGTATAGCTGTCTTCCGTCTTTTGAAGCCCCGAGCCAAAGTTTTTTTATTCCGCGTTTTTCAGCGTCCTTTAAAAGTTCGGTAAGAAGCATTTTTGAAAGACCTTTTCTGCGGTGCTGCGGAGCGGTATATACGTTAGTAACATATCCGCGAACACCGATTTTATTCGTGTAGGAAGGCGGCAGGTCATAATAGATAACAGCCGCCGTTGAAAGAAGTTTTCCGTCTTCTTCGGCAATAAGCTGGAGAAAATCTTTTGAAACAAGCCATTTTTTAAAGAAAGCATCAAGCTCCGAATCTATGTCACAATCGGGTGCAATGCCTTCGTCAATCAGCTGGAGCTTTCGCGTTTCGGAAAGAAGCGCGGCGTCTTTAAGTTCGGCTTTTCGAATTATCATAAGGAAAACCTCCTTTTTAAACAGCCTTCCTGGAGGGGAAGGTGGCATTTCCGAAGGAAATGACTGAAGAGGGCGAAGCGCAGGCGGAGATTTGTCAGGGATTATCCCTCCTCAGTCTGCTTCGCAGACAGCTCCCCCTCTGGGGAGCCTTTTTTGAAATTTAAAAAGGGACGGAATTCCGTCCCTTTTTTCAACGCGGGCAGATTACTGCTCGACAGGATATACGCTTACCTTTTTGCGGTCTGCACCGAAGCGTTCGAATCTTACAACGCCGTCAGTGAGAGCGAAGAGGGTATCGTCGGAACCTTTGCCAACGTTGTTACCGGGATGGAAGTGAGTTCCGCGCTGTCTTACAAGGATGTTACCTGCAAGAACAAACTGACCGTCGGCTCTCTTCGGGCCAAGGCGTTTGGATTCGGAATCACGGCCGTTTTTAGTGGAGCCCATACCTTTTTTATGGGCGAAGAACTGCATACTAAGTCTAAGCATGTTATTATACCTCCGTAATTATAAGGTTGATAGTGTTCGGAAAATCCTCGGAAAGAAGTTTTAAGTGAAGTCTTAACGCCGAAACAAAATGCGTTGCCGCGGGTCTCGGGTTGGGGGGAAGGATGCATTCGATGCAATCTTCATAAACGTTAACTTCGCAGTTAACCTTCACAATTTCTGTAATTCCGTTGATGGCCATTTGCACGGCCGAACTTACCGAAGCACAGACAATGTCTTTTCCGCTTTCGGCAAAACCTGCGTGTCCGCTTATTGCGAAACGCTTGGGTTCGCCTTTCTTATAAAAGAATTCAGCGCGGATCATCGTTAATTAGCCTTCGATTGCTTTAACGAGAAGCTTGGTATAGGGCTGACGATGACCGAGAGCGCGTTTGCTGCCTTTTTTGGTGCGATAGGTGAAAACATTGATTTTCTTGCCTTTGCCGTTTTTAACAACTTCTGCGACAACTTTTGCACCTTCAACATAGGGAGCACCTACTTTGAGGGATTCGCCGCCGAGGACAAGAACCTTATCAAGAGTGATTTCTTCGCCTTCGTTAGCTTCGAGTTTTTCGACATAGAGAGTATCGTTAAGTTCTACACGATACTGTTTACCGCCGGTTTCGATTACTGCGTACATGATATTCCTTCTTTTCAATAGACTCGCTGACTTGAGGCGGCGTTCCTTAAAAAAGGACGCACTTTTAGAGCCTTTGGCATGCGGCATGAAATATTATATCAGCATAAATAACAAATGTCAAGTACCAAATATGTAAATTTTGCCTTATTTATGCGATTTTTTTAATTACAGAACGAAACTGTAGGGCGGGGGCTTGCTCCCGCCGTAAAACAGTAAAAAACCGGGTGTTTTTGCCCGGTTTTTGCTTCGGTTTATTCAAAAGTTTCTTTAAAGCCTTCGCCGATGACATTGCTTGCGGGAGCAACCATGATGAAAGCGGAATGGTCAACTTCGAGCACTATGCGCTTGAATTTTGCGAACTGCCTGCTCGGCATGGCGCACATGATAACAAGTTTTTTGTCCCGCTGAAAACCGCCTTCACCGTTGAGATAGGTGACTCCGCGGTCCGTTTCGTCCATAACTCTCTGTGCAACTTCGATGGGGTGTTCCGTTACAACATAGGCGATTCGGGTTTCGTTGAAACCGTAAAGAACGCTGTCCATCGCTCTTTCTGTAACATAGACGGAAACAAGAGCATAAAGGGCTGCGTCAAGGGTTCCGTAATAGAAACCCGCAAAGGCTACGATTACAAAATCTATTGCAAGAAGAATTTTTCCAAGGGGAATGTGCTGGAAATATCGAAGAAGAACTCTTCCGAGAATATCCGTTCCGCCGGTCGTTGAACCGCGAAGGAAAATTATTCCCATTCCGATTCCGATGGCCGCTCCACCGAAAATTGAAGCAACAAGAACGTTTTCGGTGTAGACCGGAAGAAAAGATTCTGTAATATTAGTGATCACGGAAAGAATGAAAAGGGTGCGGAAGGTGCTTATTGTAAAACGCTTTCCGATTACGAAAAGGCCGAGGAGAACAAGCGGAATGTTGAGAAGAAATGTAAGAGTACCCATCTGAAGTCCCGTTACGGAATGCAAAACGGTTGCAATACCGGTAACGCCGCCCGGAGCGATTTCGTTAGGTGTGGTGAAGATAGTTACACCCAGAGCGAATATGAACGAACCCAGGATATCCGCGCCGATGTTTTTTAAAAATTCAGCGATT